>JBFJMP010000442.1:0-2605 GCA_041633895.1 Nitriliruptoraceae bacterium | reverse complement strand
GTCGATGTTCTCGTCCTTCCGGCAGGGGGCGGGGGCGTCCGACGCGGCGTCACCGGGGATGGGGATCGGGTTGGCGATCGTCGATCGCTTCGCGCGCAGCCACGACGGGACCGTCCACTACGAGACCGGCCCGCACGGCGGCAGTCGCTTCGTGGTGCGCCTGCCCGCTGCGCCTGACTGAGGCTCAGCGCATCGCCCCGCGCCCCACCTCCGGCAGGGACAGCGACACCGGGACGCCGACGAGTCCGACGATGGACAACAGCACGATCGCCGGCCCGGTGCCGAACAGGGCGACGGCCGACGAGATCGCGCCGACCACGAGGAGGAGCACGCCCATGGCGGTGTTCGACACGGCGACGTAGTCGGTGCGCCCACCGCCGTCACCGAGGTCGACGACGTAGGTGGACCGTCCCAGGCGGGCGCCCTCGTGGACCAGTGCGAGCAGGAGGTAGACGCCCACGTACCACCACGTCAGGTCGGCCAGCGTGGGGATCTGGGACAGCGCGAGGAAGGCCAGGCCGATCACCGAGGCCGTGCCGGAGGCGGCCGCGATCAGTCGACGACTGGAGCGATCGGCCACTGGGCCCCACAGTCGACCGCCGAGCAGCGAGGCCACGCCGGCCGCGACGACGAACGGCCCGAGGCCGCTGACCGACGCATCCGTGGCGTCGGCGGCACGGGCGACGACGAAGGGCGGGGTGAGGGCCGACACCAACAACAGGGTCCGCGAGATCACGAACCGACGGAAGGGCCGGTCCGTCCGGAGCAGCCGCAACGAGTAGAGGATCCCCTGACCGGCGACGCTGGGCTCCTCGACCGCCGGTTCGTGGATGCCGGCGAAGGCGACGGCGGAGCCGACCCACATCATCGCCGCACCGGCGAGCAGGGCGGCGAAGACCGCGGTTCCCGCGTCCTCGCCGAGCGCGCGGATGCCCAGCCCGACGGTGATCGCGACGAGGCCGGACGCCGTCGTCGACCAACCGGTGACCTGACCGCGTTCCCCGGTCGGGATGGTGCGCCCCATCACGTCCTTGACGGTCAGGGAGCACACGGCCCGGAACACGGCGAACACCGCAAGCGCGGCCAACAGGGCGATGCCGCCTGCCAGTCCGTCCATCGTGGCCGCGATCCCGGCCATGACCGCGACGGCGAGGGCCTGACCGACGGCACCGACCAGCCATGCCGGGGTCCGGCGGGCCTGGTCGGCAACGGCGCGGGCGACCGCGACCTGCGGGAGCAGGGCCCCGGACTCGCGGATGGGGACGAGCAGGCCGGTCAGGCCGGCGGGTGCGCCCATCGACCCGAGCAGCCACGCCAGCACGGTCTTGGCGTCGACGACGCGGTCACCGATCTTGGTCAGGGTCAGGGCGCCGACGGTGCGCAGTGCGCTGTTGGCCACGTGGTCGCCCGCGTCGCCGGGCAGGCTGGCGGGATCGCCGCCACGGTCGGACACGAGGCGGTCGTAGAGGCGCTCACTGAGCGTGTCGGTACCGGTCAGGGTCGGCCCCTTCGTGCGGTTCGTGGCCCGCGACGGTACGGGCAGCAGGCGACAGGGTGCCCGATGTGGGTGGACACCTGACGCGCACTTGCGGCCAGTGGTCGTGTGGACAGGAGCCTCGCGGCGTAGGCTCCGCGGGTCCGGTCCCCTTCTCCGGGAGTCTCTCCGTGTCTCGTCGTTCCATCGTCATGCTCGCCGTCGCGGGCCTCATCGCCACCGGCGGCATCGTCGCCGTCACCTCCGGGCCCGACGTGGTCGCCCCGGACACCACGGAGGCGCTGGCGCTCGATCCGGCGCTGCTCGGCCAGTCCGGCGCGTGCCCTCCGGGGATGATCACGTTCGCCGAGTTCGAACGGCAGGAGTCACGGCTCGAGGCCAGCTCGACCGGTGCCCTGATCGCCGAGGCCGAACCCGAGGTGTTCGCCCAGATCGAGGGGATGGAGGAGGCCGGGGCCGACGTGCAGAGCCTCTGTGTCACGGCCAAGCGCCCCGAGGGCTTCGGGGAACTGCTCGGTCGGGCCGCTGACCTCGCCGCGCCGCGACTGGCCGGCATGGGTGGCCTGGCGCAGGGCGCCTTCGCCGCTGCCGCCAAGGACGCAGCCGCGATGGAACCGGGCAGCGTCGACGGCACGTCCGGCGCCGGCAGCCAGTACGGCCGGGGGCCGCTGGACACGACCCAGTTCGGCACCGCCAGCCTCGGCCTGGTCGACAACTCGGGACGCACCGACGACCTCGAGTACGACGCCGACAACGACCGCCTCTTCGCTGCCGTCGGCACGGGCGGCATCTGGATGTCCGAGGACCGCGGCGACTCGTGGGTCGAGATCAACGGCAACCTGCCGGCCACGATCGTCGGCTCGGTGGCCTGGACCCCTGCGGGTGGCGGGCGACTGGTCGTCGTCACCGGTGACCCGTCCTTCGGCGGCATCACCGGCTTCCCGGGCATCGGCGCCTTCTGGACCGACGACATCGGTGAGGTCCCGAACGACGAGGTCGAGTGGACCCGCGTCGGTGGCGTGCCCGATGACGCGCTCGGCTTCCGCGTCGCCGTCGACGAGTCCGACCCGTCGGTCGTCTACGTCGCGACCTCGAAGGGGCTCTACCGCT
>JBFJMP010000441.1:0-2612 GCA_041633895.1 Nitriliruptoraceae bacterium | reverse complement strand
TCACCCCGAGCGTCCCACGCAGGCGACCCCCGGGGCCGTGAGACGTGCACACCGCCCCGTCGTCGAGTTCGACGACCACGGCACGCGACAGGGGCCGGAGCGCGCCCTCGAGTCCGGCGTGAGGCTGCCGGGCGTCGATGACGACGACGTCCGGTCGGATCGTGTGAAGCGACTCGAGGCCGCTCGCCGGTGCACACCCCGGCGGAGCCCCTTCCAGTGGCCCGACGATGCGAAGCTCGATCGCTGGATCTGCCCGATGGTCCGCGATCCAGGCAACGAGACGTGGGGTCCAGACCCCCTCCGCCGTCACGGCGACGACCGTCGAACGCCGGAAGACCGGACGTGCGGCCCTGGTCGCTTCGCCGACCACGAACGCCGTCGCCGACGTGCCCACTCGGGCGTCGGGGACGCTGATGCCGTGCCCCTTCCAGACGACCGCATCCTCGGTGGCGTCGAAGTCCGTCCCGGGCGCCAACAGGGCGGCGGGCGCAGCCGGCTGTCCATCGGCAACGGCTGCACCGCCACTGGCATGGAGTTCGATTGCGCCCCTGACGTCCATGCCGGCCGGCACGTCAGCGAGCTCCACTGCCGCCAGACCCGCGACATGGGACGACTGAGCCCGCGCCGCGGCGACGAGTGAGCGCAGCGTGGCATCGGATGCCCAGACGCCGCGCGGTACCACGAAGGTGTACGCGTCATCGACCGTGGTGGCACTGCCGTCCTCACGGTGGACACGGATGGGCCTCGAGCCGAGAGTGCGCCCCAGCGCGGCGAGCAGGTCGGATGACAGGCCAACTACGCCGTCTGGTCGGGGTTGGCCGCCCGCCATCACGAGCCCTCCCGCACGGTCCGAGATCGTTCGAGACGGGCGAGCTTCGCAGCAGCTTCTGCGCGACGCCGCCCCCAGTCCGACTCCTCTCGTGCGGACGCCAGGTCGGAGGCCGCTCGGCGCAGTCGCCTGACCTCGAGTTCGGCCGCCCGAAGACGGGCCTCCTGGTCCTCCCGTGCGGCCACTGCGTCATCGAACGCCACCCGGAGGGCAGCCAGGTCGCGGCGCGCGTCATCCAACTCCGACTTCGCGGTCGCAAGTTCGCGGTCGCGCTCGCGGCGAGTGGCTTCCACGAGTTCACGCGTCAGGTCGCGTTCGCGGACGAGCCCGTCGCGCTGCTCACGCAGGCGCAGCGCACTGGCGCGATAGCGCTCCCGGTCCCTCACCGAGGCCAACGCCGCTGTCTGGAGCCGCTGCATCGAGACGAGGTGGGCGCCCCAGGCGGCGTCTGCCGTAGCGTCCCCAGGGGTGCCGTCGGCTCCCTGGGACACCGCACCCCAGGACGCCGCGTCGAACGCCTCACCGCGACGCAACTGCTCGTACAGGTCGGTGGCGAGGCCCAGGAGCGGCGGACGCGATCGCGCCCCTGCCTCGTGGTGTCGTAGATCCGACCGGACGCAGGCGCGCGCAGCGGCACGCTCGGCGCCCGGACGTCCGGCTCCATCCGCGAGTTGGTCGATGACCTCGTCGCGGTCCGTGAACCATCGTGCGTAGTCGAGGACGAGCGGTGACGTCGTGTTTGCCAGCGCCGACGTGACATACCGCAGCCACAGGCCGGCGGCCCACTCCTCATCGATCCCGTTGCGGCGCCCGAGCGACAGCGCGACCTCGTCAGGGTGCCGGAGGCAGACGACGGCAGCGTCGATGTCGACGAGTCGACCCCAGAAAGGTGCGACCAGGCTGACTCGGGGGTCCTTGAATCCGATCACGGCAGGATCCGATCCGAAGAGTTCGTCGAGGAGGACCCGTCCTTCCTTGGCGACGTCCTCGAGGCTCGGTTCCAGCTGCCATCCGGACGCAAGGGTGGGCGGGGCATGCCACGTCCCGCCGAGCAGTCCGAGCAGGCGCTCGTCGAGACGAACGATCTGTTCCTGTTCCCAGAACCCGCTGCCGTTCTCCTCAGAGCCAGCCATCAGGGTCTCGGAGGGCCCGAAGTCGACGCCCAGCGCCTCGAGCACGCTCGCCGCCAGCGAGGTTCCCGTTCGATGCATGCCGAGCACCAAGACGGCCACGTCGAGGATCCTCCTGGGCGATGCACTTCGGAGCCGAACCGTATCGCCTCATGGGGCCATCACCGGCCGTCCGGTGGGCCGTGGCGACCCACCACGAACCGGTAGTCTCCCGGCTGATCGTGCGGGACCAACCACGATGCCACCCGCCTTCACGTCCCCCGGAGTCGGCCCGTGCTGCAGTCCCCTCCCGCGAGGCGTCGACTCCGGGCCGCAGCGTTCGCCGCCCTCTTCGTGGCTGCCGTCCTCGTCCAGTCCACCTCGCTTCACAACTTCTCCGGAGACCGCACCGACGAGTCCGAGGTCGTCCACTTCGCCGTCGGGTTCTTCGGCGGCGACTACGACCCGCATTGGTACAACTACGGCTCGCTGAACATGTACGTGGTCCACGCGGGGTTGCGCGTCGTCCAGTTCCTGAGCTGGATCACGGGCCACGACGCTGACGCCCTCACATTCACCGGTCGGCTGTTCGACCAGCCGTGGGTCTTCTACGCCACCGCTCGGATGCTCTACGCCGCGATGGGCATCGGTGCGATCGCCCTGCTCGCGTGGGG
>JBFJMP010000440.1:0-2614 GCA_041633895.1 Nitriliruptoraceae bacterium | reverse complement strand
ATGAGTCGTGGGGCCGTGCTGGGCTCCCTGGTGGTGGCGGGGGCGCTCGTCGTGCCTGCCGTGGCAGCGCCGTTGAGTGCGCCCGCGCCCGATCCGTACCCGCGCATCGCGTTCGTGGCGCGCAACGACAACCCGTTCGACGCCCTCGGCGTCGGCGCGATCGCGGGTGCCGTGGGTGGCGTGATCGCGATCACCCCACCGTCATCGCTGTCCGTGCCGGCGGCCACGGTGCTGACCGAGTTCGACCCGGACCTGGTCATCATCGCCGGCGGCCCCGGCGCCGTGTCCGAACAGGTCGAGGCCGACGTCGAGGCACTCGGCGACTGGGACGTCGAACGCGCCGCGGGCAACACCCGCGACGAGACCGCACGCGAGGTCGCCCGGGTGATCCAGGACCACGGCCTGGCCCGTCCCGCGATGCTGTCGACGGCCAGTGGCCAGAACGTCGGCGACCTCTACCTCGGTGGGCACTTCGAGGCCGAGTCCGCCACGATCGCCGGCGTCGACATCCCGCAGGCTCCTGCGCCGGGGCCGATGGTGTGGTCGTACCGCGACCGCCTGCCCTCGACCGAACGGATCGGTGACGGCCCGAACGGCACGACCGAGTTCGCTCTGGACATCGACGTGCCCGCCGACGGTGGGGTGGTCGTGGTCGACTTCAACGCCCTCCTCCGCAACGAAGACGCGTCGGCGCAGTCGGCGGTCACCTACCTCTCGCTGGATGAGAACGACACCTCCGGCGACGCCTCGCAGTTCTACGCAGGCCTGTTCGGCGTCATGGAGCACGCGATGAACGCGGACGGTGACCCCAACCTCGGGGACTCGACGTCCGCACCCACGCACGGCGTGGTCGAGGTCGACGCCGGCGAGCACACGATCTACGCCGTCGTCCTGTTGCCGACGGACGTGACCCTGCGCGCGCCCGCCCTCACGGCCACCTGGTACCCGAGCGGCTCGGCCGTCGACGTCGGGGTGGTCGTGCCGGTCTCCTGACCGGCCCCTGGGTGGCGCTGGCTGACGGGGTGGGCTGCCCACCCCGTTAGCCTTGCGCCCCATGGCCGACACCGCACTCACCGACGAGCAGGCTGCCCACCTCGGGCGGCTCGTCGACGTGTACCCCGAGGCCCGCGAACTGGGCGAGCGGTTCGAGGCCGCGGGGCACGAGCTCTACCTCGTCGGCGGCACCGTGCGTGACACGCTGCTCGCGGCCGGGGACCCGGACGCGGTCGGTGAGGTCGACCTCGACTTCACGACCTCGGCGCGCCCCGAGGACACCGAGGCGATCCTCCGCGAGTGGGCCGACACGGTCTGGCTGACGGGCGCCCGCTTCGGCACCGTCGCCGCGGCCAAGCACCGCACGGGCCTGCCGGCGCGCCACGTCGAGATCACGACCTTCCGCTCCGACGAGTACGAGCCCGACTCGCGCCACCCCGAGGTGACCTTCGGCGACACGATCAGCGACGACCTCGCCCGACGCGACTTCACCATCAACGCGATGGCGGTCCGTGTCCCGCAGTACCTGTTCGTGGACGAGCACGGTGGGTTGTCCGACCTGCAGCGCAAGGTGCTGCGGACCCCGATCGCACCGGAGGTGTCGTTCGGGGACGACCCGCTGCGCATGGTGCGGCTGGCTCGCTTCGCGGCCCGCCTGGATGCGCGTCCTGACGAGGCGGCGCTGACGGCCGCGACCGCGATGCGCGACCGGCTGTCCACGATCTCGGTGGAGCGCGTGCGCGACGAGCTGGTCAAGCTGGTGGGATCCGACCACCCGACGGTCGGGCTGCAGTTGCTCGTGGACACGGGCCTGGCCGAGCACGTGATCCCGGAGCTCGACGAGCTCGCCTCCTGCCAAGACCCCATCCACCGCCACAAGGACGTGTGGGCCCACACCCTCGCGGTGATCGAGAACGCGATGGACCTGGAGGGCGACGAGCCCGACGTCGTCCTGCGCCTCGCGGCCCTGATGCACGACATCGCCAAGCCGGACACGCGCGAGATCCACGGTGACGGCACGGTGTCGTTCCACCACCACGAGGTGGTCGGGGCGCGCATGACGCGCCACCGCATGCGGGCGCTGAAGTTCGACAACGACACCATCAAGCAGGTGTCCGAACTGGTGCGCCTCCACCTGCGGTTCCACACCTACAAGATGGGCTGGACCGACGCAGCCGTGCGCCGCTACGTCCGCGACGCGGGTCCACTGCTCGACCGCCTCAACGCGCTGACCCGGGCCGACGTCACGACCCGCAACGCCAAGAAGGCGCGCCGCATCCAGCGCCGGATGGACGACCTCGAGGCGCGCATCGAGGCCCTGCTGGCGCAGGAGGAACTCGACGCCATGCGTCCGCCGATCGACGGCAACCAGATCATGGCGCGCACCGGCATGTCCCCCGGACGCCAGGTCGGCGAGGCCTGGAACTGGCTGCTGGAACTCCGCCTCGAGGTCGGCCAGGTGCCCGACGAGGTGGCGCTCGCGGCCCTCGACCGCTGGTGGGCTGCGGTGTCGGTCGACGAGGACGCCCCGGCCGTGGCCGACGTCGCGGCCGACATCGCCGCGGAACTGGGCATCGAGCTCGGACGCGATCCGGCGGACTACGCCGATGCCGATGCCGAT
>JBFJMP010000439.1:0-2619 GCA_041633895.1 Nitriliruptoraceae bacterium | reverse complement strand
CTCGCCACACCCGTCGCGACGCCGACGACGGAACCCGACCCGTCGGAGGACGGCGCGCTCCACCAACCACCCGGCTCGCCCCACCCGTCGCGACGCCGACGACGGAACCCGATCTAGAACACGCCGGACTGCTTGGCGTTGTCGAAGTCCTCGGGGGTCCAGACGACCTCGCGGGCCTTGGACCCCTCGTTGGGGCCGACGACGCCGAGGCTCTCGAGCTCGTCCATGAGGCGCCCCGCCCGCGCGAACCCGATGCGGAGCTTTCGCTGGAGCATGGACGTTGAGCCGAGGCCGGAGTTGACGACCTGTTCCGCGGCGCGCACGAGCAGCGCCTCGTCGGAGTCGTCGTCGCCGCCGCGGGACTGGTCGACGACCTGGGCGGCCGCGCCCTCCTTGACGACGCCGTCGACGTAGTCGGCCTCGCGCTGGCGCTTGCAGAACGTGACGATCGGTTCGATCTCGCGTTCGGTGAGGAAGCAGCCCTGCAGGCGGGACGGCTTGCCCTGGCTGGCGGGCATGAAGAGCATGTCGCCCTTGCCGACCAGCTTCTCGGCGCCACCGCCGTCGAGGATGGTGCGCGAGTCGGTCTGGGACGCGACGGCCAGGGCCAGGCGCGACGGGATGTTGGCCTTGATGAGGCCGGTGATGACGTCCACGGACGGACGCTGCGTGGCGATGACCATGTGGATGCCGACGGCGCGCGCCATCTGGGCGATGCGGCAGATCGCGTCCTCGACGTCGCGCGCGGCGACCATCATCAGGTCGCTCAACTCGTCGATGACGAGGAGGATGTAGGGCATGTGCCCGTAGGTCTGGCTGACCTCGCCCGTGACCGGATCGATGACGTCGGCGAGTTCCCCGGCGGCGACCGCGTCGTTGTAGCCGTCGATGTTGCGGTACCCGAGACGCGCGAGCGTCTCGTAGCGCATCTCCATCTCCTTGACGCACCACTGCACGGCGTCGGTGGCCCGCTTGGGGTCGGTGACGACCGGGGACAGCAGGTGCGGCGCCCCGTTGTAGACGCCGAGTTCGACGCGCTTGGGGTCGATCAGGATCATGCGGACCTGGTCGGGGCGGGCCCGCATCAGGATGGACGCGATCATGGCGTTCAGCGTCACGGACTTGCCGGAGCCGGTCGCCCCGGCGACGAGCAGGTGCGGCATCGTGGCGAGGTTGACCATGGCGGGGTTGCCGGCGATGTCCTTGCCGAGCGCGACGTACAACGGGTGGTTGTCGGCTGCCGCCGTGTCGGAGCGGAGGATGTCGCCGATCGTGATGAGGTCGCGCTGGCGGTTGGGCACCTCGACGCCGATCGCCGACTTGCCGGGGATCGGCGCGACGATGCGCACGTCCGGGGCAGCCAGCGCATAGGCGATGTCGTCGCCCATGTTGGCGACCTTCTTCACCTGCACGCCGGGGCCGAGTTCGATCTCGAAGCGGGTGACCGTCGGGCCGCGGGACCACCGGGCGACCGTGGCGTCGATGCTGAACTGGTCGAAGGTCTCCTGCAGCGCCTGGGTCTGCGCCTCGATCGTGCGCGCGGACTCCTGCTGCATCGACCGACCGTGGCCGAGCAGGTCCAGCGGCGGGAGTTCGTAGTCCTCCCACGACTCGACCGGCTTGAGCTTCGTGGCCTTCTTGACGACGTCGGCTGCGGCCATCGTCGGCGTCGGTGCCGGCGGGTCCGGGGCGCGGCCCGCCTCGCGGTCGGCAGCGTTTAATCCGTCGGTGACGCCCTCGATCGGGTCCTGCACCGCCTCCATGGCGGCCAGCGTGGCGCGGTTGCGACGCAGGTCGAGGTCGGCCGCGTCCTCGTCCGCGGTCGCCGGTCCGTCGGGTTCCGCCTCGGAGGCCTTCGCGGAGGCCTTGGGTGCCTTCGCCTTCGCCTTGGCCTTGGCCGGGGCCTTCGCCGCGCTGGGGGCCGGCTCGTCGGCACCGCTGTCGAGCAGCCACGTACGCACCGTGTCGATCACGGTCGACAGGGGCGTGCCGGTTGCGATCAGGGTGCCGAGCAGCAGCAGGACGACGAACACGGCCTGCGCGCCCCACACCGACAGGCCCGCCTCGAGCGGCGTTGCCACCGCCCAGCCGACGAGGCCGCCCGCGGGCCACAGCTCCCGCAGCCCCTCGGACGGGTGCGGATGCCCGGCGATCAACTGCCAGGCACCGAAGAGCGAGATGCCCAGCAGCGACGTGCCGATGGCGATGCGTCCGACCACGGGTGCGGGGCGGTCGAAGACGATCATCCCGCCGAACGCCATGAGCACCAGTGGCATCACCGTGCCGAACACGCCGAACAGGCCGCGCCACGTGCCCTCGAGGAAGGCGCCGATCGGACCGGCAGCGTCCCCGTACATCGCGAGCGCGGACAGGATCCCGACGAGGACCACGATCAGCCCGTACACGTCCGTGGACCGGTCCCCCACGTGCTCGCGAATCGACGCGAGCATGCGCGCCGGCAGGGACGCGTTCGTGCCGCGCCCCTTGCCGCCCGAGCGCTTCTTCGCCGTGCTCGACCGTGAGGACGACCGGGACGTGCCGGTCGCCTTCTTCTTCGCTGGGGGCTTGCGCGTGGTCGTGGTCGCCACCGATGCTCCGCGGATCGCCGTTCGCCACATG
>JBFJMP010000438.1:0-2624 GCA_041633895.1 Nitriliruptoraceae bacterium | reverse complement strand
GACGGACCAGGCGGTCACGTTGTCGCCGCGACGGAAGCGGCACACGATCGCGCCGTCCTCGAGCGGGCAGCTGGTGCCGACCATCGCGAAGGCGTCGGCCGACTGGGGCGTGGCCTCCAGGGCGGTCAACACCTCCTCGGTGGCGAAGTCCGCGGCGGCACGGGGGTTGCCCGTGACCCAGGCCTTGTAGACGCGCAGGGCGACGTCCTCGGCGATGCGGTCCTCGTCGTCCTCAGCGTGCAGGCTCGTACCGACGAGGCCGTCAGGGGTGATCTCGAGGATGTCCACGCTCAGCGGCCCGAGCTCCTGCATCCGCACGATGATCCGGCGTGCGGCGTAGTCGATCGACAGGCCGCCGAGGCCGTCACCGAGGACACCTGCGACACGGGAGCCGGACACGGCATCCGTGGCGATGATCTCCTGCGAGAACGGGAAGGCGACGACGAACACGTCGTCCCCGCCGTCCCAGCCGAGGCGACGCACCGAGCGGACGTCGTCCCCGTCGACCTGGGCGACGAGCGTGGACTGCCACGCGGCGCGACCGTCGTCGTCGTAGACCGTCACGGACTCGCTGGCACCGGCACGGGCGTGCACGACGACCGTCTCGCGGCTGCCGTTCGAGCGCGAGTGGCCGTGGGCGCAGGCGAGGATCTCCTCGTCGTCAGCCGCGGCAACGGGGCAGTCGCCGCCGCTGGCGCGGTCACGGTGGCGCGAGTCGTCCGCGACGAAGAACGAGTCGTCGGCGTCCTCGGAGGCCGGCTGGCTGGCCGCGGGCGTGGCGGCGGGGGAGGCGGCTGGGGTCGGGGCCGCGGTGGCCGTCGCCGTGGCGACCGGCGTGGGCTCGGCGTCCTCGGTCGGCTCCGGGTCCGCCGTGGGCTCCGGGTCCTCGGACGGTTCCTCCGTCGGCTCCTCGGACGGTTCCTCCGTCTCGGAGTCGTCGGCGCGCGGCAACGAGGTGTCCTCCTCGGAGGGCTCGTCGGTGGCCGTGGACGTGGCGTCCGCAGGTTCGGTGGGCGAGGCGGAGTCGCCGTCGCCGCTGGTGCAGGCACTCAGCGCGAGCGCACCGACCAGGCACATGGTGAGCAGTCGTCGTTGCATCGGGTCCCCTCGGATAGGCGGGACTAGTCAACCATGCGGCCACTCCCCGTCACGACACCCGCACGGACCGGGGCTCGTCCGACTCAGGTTTGCACCGTTCGCACTGGCGGGGAAGGCTTGTGCGGACAATCGCGTTCACCCTGTCACACAACGCCGGCGACGCCGCCTCCGACCGTCCCGGAACTCCAACCAGGCTTCACCTCACCGAAGGCTCCCCAGGATGTCCATCGCACCCGTCGTCGATCGGCGCGAGCCGCTCACCAAGGACGAGATCGCCCGCTACTCCCGTCACCTGATCATGCCCGACGTGGGCATGGAGGGGCAGGAGCGCATCAAGGCGGCCAAGGTGCTGCTGGTGGGCACCGGCGGCCTCGGTTCGCCGCTCGCGCTCTACCTCGCCGCGGCTGGCGTCGGCACGATCGGCCTCGTCGACAACGACGTCGTCGACGCGTCGAACCTGCAGCGCCAGGTGATCCACACCACCTCGATGATCGGCCACTCGAAGGTCGACTCGGCCGAGAACGCCATCAACGAGGTGAACCCGAACGTCAAGGTCGTCAAGCACGAGACGTTCCTCACCTCCGAGAACGCCCTCGACATCGTCGCGCAGTACGACCTGGTGATCGACGGGACCGACAACTTCCCGACGCGCTACCTCGTCAACGACGCCTGCGTGCTGCTGGGCAAGCCCAACGTGTACGGCTCGATCTTCCGGTTCGAGGGCCAGCTCAGCGTGTTCTACGCCAAGGAAGGCCCCTGCTACCGCTGCATGTTCCCCGAGCCCCCGCCGCCGGGCATGGTTCCCAACTGCGCCGAGGGTGGCGTGCTGGGCGTGCTGTGCGGCATCATCGGTTCGTCGCAGGGCATCGAGGGCATCAAGCTGATCGCCGGCATCGGTGACCCGATGGTCGGTCGCCTGGGCCTGTACGACGCGCTCGACCAGCGTTGGACCTACGTCAAGGTCAACAAGGACCCGGACTGCCCGGTGTGCGGTGAGAACCCGACCGTGACCGAGTTGATCGACTACGAACAGTTCTGCGGGATGCCCGCACACGACCGTGAAGAGGACGAGGCCGTGCACGAGGAACTCGAGATCCTCCCGACCGAGTACGAGGAGATCAAGGACAAGCCCGACGTGGTCCTGATCGACGTCCGTGAGCCCCACGAGTACGAGATCAGCCGCATCGAGGGTTCGATCCTGATCCCCAAGGACACGGTCCCGTCCCGTCTGGCCGAGCTCGACCAGACCAAGGACTACGTGATCCAGTGCAAGTCGGGGGCACGTTCGATGGAGGTCACCCAGTTGATGCGGGGCGCCGGCTTCCGGGCCCGCAACCTGTGGGGCGGCATCAACGCCTACGCCCGCCAGGTCGACAACTCGATCCCGACCTACTGAGTCGCACCACCTGAACGACGAGCGCCCCGACCGGCTCCGGTCGGGGCGCTCGTGTGTGCGAGGGCGGGGCGTCAGTAGTGCAGCTGGGCGCCGGCGATGTCGACGGGTCCCGTGCACGAGTCGTCGGGGT
>JBFJMP010000437.1:0-2650 GCA_041633895.1 Nitriliruptoraceae bacterium | reverse complement strand
CGGCAAGGCCCTGCAGTGCGGCACCTCGCACTACCTCGGGACGAACTTCGCCGAGGCGTTCGGCATCGAGTTCCAGGACCGCGACGGCGAGCGCAAGCACGCCCACACCACGTCGTGGGGCATGTCGACGCGCATGGTCGGGGCGATCATCCTCGCCCACGGTGACGACACGGGTCTGGTCATGCCGCCCCGCCTCGCGCCGGTGCAGGTCATGGTGATCCCGATGGGGCGTGGTGACGACGGTGAGCGTGCCCGTGCCAAGGCTGCCGAGCTCGTCGACCAACTGAAGGCCGCAGGCGTCCGCGCCGACCTCGACGACCGTGACCAGTCGCCCGGGTTCCGCCTCAACGACGCCGAGCTCAAGGGCATCCCGTTCCGCGTCGAGCTCGGTCCCCGCGACCTCGAGTCGGGCACGGCGCTGATCGCGTCACGCATCGGCGAGAAGGACGACAAGGGCCGGGCCGTCAAGACCGCCGTGGCGTTCGACGAGTTGGTGTCGACGATGCCCCAGCGCCTCGACGACTACCACGACCAGTTGCTCGCCCGGGCCACGGCGTTCCGTGACGACAACACGACCGACACCGACGACTGGGACGCCTTCTCGGCACAGGTGTCGACGGGGTTCGCGCGTGCGCTGCACTGCGGTCGCCCGGACTGCGAGGACGACATCAAGGCCGAGACGAAGGCCACGCCGCGCTGCATCCCCGAGGAGGGTGACGCGTACGAGGGCACCTGCATCCGTTGCGACCAGCCCAGCGCGTACGGCAAGCGCGTCGTGTTCAGCCGGGCCTACTGAGCCCACGGGGAGGCGTGGCCGTGCGTCGAGCCGACGTGGCGATCGACCACGACCTCGTCGTGGGTCTCCTGGCGGCCCAGCATCCCGACCTCGTCGACCGGCCCCTGCGCGACGTCGCATCCGGGTGGGACCACGTCACGTACCGGCTGGGCGACGACCTCGCCGTCCGGTTGCCCCGTCGTGAGCTCGGCGCCGGGATGATCGTCGGCGAGCAGCGCGTGCTGCCGGCACTCGCGCCGCAGTTGCCGGTGGCGGTGCCCGTGCCGGTCCGCGTGGGCGTGCCCACCGACGACTACCCGTACCACTGGTCGATCTGCCGCTGGGTCCCGGGGCATCCGCTCGACGACGGGGCGCTCGACGTCGGCGATGCGCCCAGCGTCGTCGAGATCCTGCACACGCTGCAGGCGGTGACCGACCCGCCGGTCACCTCGGCACCCCGCAACCCCCACCGCGGCATCCCGCTGGCGGATCGGCGGGACGGGATCCACACCCGACTCGACCTGTTGGCCGGGAGCCCCGAGGCGGCCGACCGTGGCCTCGACGTTGCGAGGTTGCGGGTGCGCTTCGACGCGGCCGTTGCCGTCCCGCCGACGCGCGAACCGCGCTGGCTCCACGGGGACCTGCACCCGCGCAACGTCGTCGTCCGCGACGGTCGCCTCGCCGGGATCGTCGACTGGAGCGACGTCACGGCCGGCGACATCGCGACGGACCTGGCGTTCTTCTGGCTGGGGTTCGACGACCCGGCCGCGCGACAGGTGGCACGGGACGCGTGGTCCGCCGACGAGTGGGAGCGCGGCATCGGCTGGGCCATCATCTTCGGCGTGCAGATGGTGACCGCCCGAGGCGAGGCGTTGATGCGCCGGATCGGGTCGGCTGGCCTGCACCGCGTGCTCGCTGAGTCCTGACACCCGTCAGAACGTGTCGCACTGGTTCGGATCGCCGGTGTCGAAGCCGCGCTCGAACCACTCCTGACGCTGATCGCTGGAGCCGTGCGTCCACGTCTCGGGGTTCGTCGGTCGCCCCGACTGCGCCGCGATCGCGTCGTCACCGATCGACTCCGCGGCGCGCATGGCCTCGGCCACGTCACCGCGTTCGAGGATGTCGTCCGCGAACGCGGTGTGGGCCCAGACCCCCGCGAAGCAGTCGGCCTGCAGTTCGAGGCTGACCGACAGCGCGTTGCGGTCGGCCTCGCCACGTCCGTCCTGCTGACGGCGGACGTCACCACTGATGCCCAGCAGGTTCTGCACGTGATGGCCGATCTCGTGCGCGATCACGTACGCCTGGGCGAAGTCACCCGGGGCGTCGAAGCGCTGGGCCAGCGTGTCGAAGAACGCCAGGTCGAGGTAGGTGCCCTGGTCCGCCGGGCAGTAGAACGGGCCGATGGCCGCCGTCCCGTAGCCGCACCCCGCCGTCGCCGTGCCCTGCTCGTACAGGACGAGCGTGGACGGTTCGTAGACCAGGCCGGAGGCGTCGAAGACCTCCGCCCAGGCGTCCTGGATGTCGTCCAGCGTGAACGACACGAAGGACACCAGGTCGGCCTGCGGGTCCGGGCCCGTGCGTGGTTCCGGTTCGGCCTGGTCGCCCAGCGTCCCGGTGTCGAACTGCTGCAACTGTTCGAGCACCGCGCCGAGTTGGGCGCCGTCGCCGCCGCACACGGCAACGAGCAACGCGATGACGACGACCGGCACGCCGATTCCGCCGGCAGCCAGCGCTCCCCGCCGAGGTTGGCCGCGCCGGTCCTCGACGTTGCGACTGCGGTGCCCACGCTGGTACTTCACGGCAACTCCACGGCTGCTCGGCGACCGGATGGACTGGCAACGCTAGACGGCCCGGCCCCGCGGGACAGCCGGTCGG
>JBFJMP010000436.1:0-2657 GCA_041633895.1 Nitriliruptoraceae bacterium | reverse complement strand
TGTTCGGGGACATGCGCCGCATCCTCGCCGAGGAGGAACCACCGCCGCCCGTCGAGCCGTGGCGCCCCGAACCCGCGGCTGCCGCCCACCTCGACCTCGTCGGACCGTGGTACTGGGGTCCGCGCCCCTACGTGCTGCGGGTCACCGGCGAGGACGAGTTCGAGCTCGCCCCGGTCGACCGCGGCCGGGCGTCGGCCTTCGAGCGTGCCGAGCCGGACGTCTGGGTCGGGCGCGACGACTACTACGCGGGCGAGACCTTGCGGGTCCACCGCAACGGCGACGGCGTCCCGACCCACCTCGACCTCGCCACGTTCATCTTCACCCGCACGCCCTACGACCCCGCCGCCCCGATCCCCGGTGGCGTCGACCCGTCCGGCTGGCGCTGACCCGCCCCCGGACCGCCCTTGGGTGCAGAAACCGACCGCAACGGTCACCGAATGCACCCAACGGGGCGGGGCGGGGCGAGGTGGGCGGAACCCCCAATCGAGGGATGGCGCGGCGGGGCGCGTCTATGGTCGGGTGGCCATTCTGTCCAGTCGTCGGAGTCACGCGTGACCGTCAGCATCGACCACAGGGCTCGCCGCGCCCCGGCCGCCCTGTTCATCGCCCTGCTCACGCTGACCACCCTGGTGGCCACCCCGGCACCGCCGGCCCACGCGGCGTTGGGTGACATGATCGCGGTGCAGGAGTCGCGCCTGCTGCCCCCGATCCCGGACGGGGCAGCCTTCGGCAGCGCGGTTGCGATCGACGGCAACCGTGCCGTGGTCGCAGCCGAGTCCTTCGCCGGGACCGAGGGCGCGGCCTTCCTCTACGAACGGGACGCCGGCGGGCGCTGGAACATCGTTGCCAGCCTGCGCCCCGACGATCCGTTCAACACCACGCTCTCGGCACCGTCCGTCGCCCTCGACGGCGACACGATTGCGTTCGGCGCCATCTACCACGACGGTGCCGACGACATCGGGGCGGTGTACGTGTTCCGCATCGGCGAGGACGGCGTCACCCAGGAACAACGCATCCCCGACCCGGACCTCCGCGACGGCGCCAGCTTCGGCCGTGCGGTCGCACTCGACGGGGACACGCTGGTCGTCGGTTCGCGTGATGCCCCGACTCCGGCCACCGCGGTCGACGTGTTCGAACGCACCGGGACGACGTGGACCCACGAGGCCGACCTCGCCCCCACGACTGTCGCGCCGACGGTCCAGTTCGGCCGCCAGGTCGACATCGACGGTGACCGCATCGTGGCCACCGACTACCAGGCCGGCACGAACGGCGTCGTGCACGTGTTCGAGCGCAGCGTCTCCGGCTGGGACGAGGCCGCGCCGGTGGCCCCGCCAGCAACCGACCCGGGCGCCCCGGGCACCGACGTCGGCACCATCTACCAGGCGGCGATCAGCGGCGACCTGCTCGGGATCAGCCTCGGTGGGCGTGACGTCCCCGGGCAGGACAACGGTGGTGCGGTCGTGCTGGTCGACCTGGCGACGGACAGCACCGTCGCCGAGTTGACCGGGTCCACGGTCAGCACGCCCTTCTCCGGCTTCCCGGGACTGTTCGACCTCGACGGCGACACCGTCGCGGTGGCGGCCGACACCGTCTCCGTCGGCCAGAGCGTCGAGGTGTTCGTGTTCGAGGGTCCGTCGTGGACCGAGACGGACATCCTCACCTCCGCCCCGTCAGACGACGAGTTCGGCGCGTCCGTCGCCACGGATGGCAGTCGCGTCCTCGTCGGGGCGGCGGCCGCCGAGGGGCTCGACATCCCAGACCTCGGTGCCGCCGTCGTGCACGCCCCCACCCCCGGTGGCGGCTGGGAGGTCGAGACCGCCCTGTTCGGCGTCGAGGCCGAGGCCGCGTCGCGGCTCGGGGAGCACGTGGCGATCGACAACGGTCGGATGTACGTGTCGGCCGGCACCATTGCCGGCGCGGTGTCGAACCACGACGCCGAGATCGAGGTGTTCGAGCAACAACCGGACGGCACGTGGGACTGGTCCGAGCGCGTCACCATCGAGAGTCGCATCGCGGAGTTCGCCGTCGACGGGAGCCGGATCGCGGTCGGCTACCCGGTCGGGACCGGCACCAATGACTCGACGGTGCGGGTGCTCGAACGCTCGGGCGGACCGAGCGGCACGTGGTCGCAGGTGGACGAGTTCACGACGGCGGCCTACGACCCGACCGGATCGCAGTTCGGCGACCAGGTCGCGCTCGAGGGCGATCGCATGGTCGTCGGAGCGCCCAACGCCCCCGAGCAGACCCCGGGGTTCAACGGGGGGCAGGTCCACGTCTTCGACCGTGACCCGGGCGGGACGTGGATCGAGACGACGCTGACCAAGCCCGGCCAACGCAACAGTTGGGGCAACGACGTCGCGATGTCCGGTGACGTGATCGCTGTCGCCAGTTCGAGCACGAACATCGTGGACGTGTTCCGTCGTGACGGGGGCGGCGTGTGGCAGCACGAGGAGGCCATCGTGACGGGCCTCTCGCCGTTCAGCCACGCGCTCGCCCTCGACGGCGACCGCCTCGCCATCGGCGCCCCAGACCTGGGATCCGGCACCAGCATCCCGGACGACCCCGGGGTCGTGCAGGTCTACGAACACGACGGTGCCGGAGCCTGGCTGCTCGAGGACACCCTGGCCTCCGACGTCGACGTCGCGGGCAACCGCTTC
>JBFJMP010000435.1:0-2661 GCA_041633895.1 Nitriliruptoraceae bacterium | reverse complement strand
GATGGTCACGTCGGTGACGGCGTTGGACCCGTCCGAGGTCGAGCGGTCGTCGGTGCCCGTGGCGCCGGTGCCCGAGGCGTAGGGGTCCTGCAGGCCACCAGCCGGCTGCGTGCCGTCCCAGTGGCGGAAGTTCTCGGTGACCCAGACGCAGTGGGGCAGGCCCGTGCCGGAGGGGCAGGAGTTGAGGCGGATCTCGACGCCGACGCCGATCTGGTCGTGGGCCGGGTGCATGATGTTGGCGCGGTGGCCCTCGGAGTTCATGAAGGCGACGTGGAGCCGGTCGACGGCGGACTCGACCTGGTCGGGGTCGTTCGGGTCGGCGATCGAGGTCCAGCCGACGTTCTCCGCGGCGCGCAGCCAGCAGCAGAACTGCTCGTGGTAGACCGGGTTGTGCGACATCTGGCGGGCGTCCGCCATGGCGACGGCCCAGTCGTAGGCCACGTCACGGACGTCGCGGGCCGAGGTCAGCGTCTGCAGGCCGGCCGCAGCGCGGTCGGCGTTGATGAGGGCGACGAACTGCTGCTCGGCGCCGACGTCCTGCGTCGCGTCCGCTGGGGCGACAGCCAGGCCGAGCATCAGCGCCACGGCCAGCAGGGCCGCGGTCGCGGTCCGTGCCACCAGTCTGTGGGTCTGCGTCATCTCACTCACCGTGTTCCGTTGTGGACTCCACGTGAGGTATCGGAGCGTCACATCGGGAACCTGAGGCTTCACTCTCCGTAGTGGTACAGATGACCCATGCGTGAATGGCCCGTGCGCGGATGGGCTCAGACAAGACTTCGCAATACGGGCATTGCGAAGTCCATATGGGTCACGAGGCGCGCAGACGGGGGCCTGATCGGCCGCTCAGCGCCAGTGCGACGACCGCACGGCAGCCTCTGTCACACGGTCGTGGTGGCCACGAACGGGGGCCGCACGACGGTTGCGGGGACCGGCCGGCCCCGCACGTCGACGGCCACCACGTCACCGGGTGCGACCGCGGCGTCGAGGTAGCCCATGCCGATCCCGACCCCGAGCGTCGGCGACACCGAGCCCGACGTGAGCCGTCCGACGACGGTGTCGCCCACGAGCACGTCCATGCCGGCACGCAACGGCCGGCGGCCGTCGCCCCGCACCCCCAGGAGGCGGCGGGACGGGCCGGCCTCCGCTGCCGCTGCAACGGCGTCGCGCCCCGGGAAGTCGTGGTCCAGGGAGACGGCCCACCGCAGGCGCGCCTCGACCGGGGACGTGTCCGGGCCGAGGTCGTTGCCGTGCAGCGGATACCCCATCTCGAGTCGCAGCGTGTCCCGCGCCCCGAGACCGCAGGGCACCGCCCCGGCCTCGACGGCCCGGTCCCACACGCCGGGCGCGACATCGGCCGGGCACATGACCTCGACGCCGCGCTCGCCGGTGTAGCCGGTACGCGCCACCCAGGCGACCTCACCGTCGATGTCGACGGTCGCCACGGCGAGGCGCTCGATGTCGTCCGCCGCGGTCCCCACCGCTGCCGCCACGACGTCGTCGGAGGTCGGCCCCTGGATCGCGATGATCGCGACGTCGCGGGACACGTCCACCACCTCGGCCACGCCGGTCGCCGCGGCGACGTCCTGCAACACGGCGACGACTGCCGCCGTGTTCGACGCGTTGGGCACGACGAGCCAGCGCTCCGCCGTCAGCCGGTAGACGATCAGGTCGTCGAGGATCCCCCCGTCGGGCGTCAGGCACAGGGTGTACTGGGATCCGCCGTCCGCCAGCGAGGCGGCGTCGTTGCTGAAGGCGCCGGCCACGACCGCCCCCGCCGCGGGACCCGTGACCAGCACCGTGCCCAGGTGTGACACGTCGAAGATGCCCGTGCCCGTACGGACCGCGTCGTGCTCGGCGCCCGTCCCGACGTACTCCAACGGCATCGACCAGCCACCGAACGGGGCGAACTTCGCACCCAACGCCTCGTGGCGGTCGCGCAGCGGCGTGTCGAGGAGGTTCGCATCGGTCATCGGGGTACCTCGGGCGGCTCGGTCAGGGCGGTCAGGTCGGGTCGCAGGGGCTCTCGGCCAACGGGGACAGTACGACACCTGCCGACTGGACCCGGTGCGGTCTGTCGGGCCCGACGCACTCCGCTAGGTTCGCCGCAAACGCACGACGCAGGAGCGCGCCCGTGGCCGAAGAGGTCCAACTTCCCCAGCTCGGTGAGTCCGTCACCGAAGGTGTCATCACCGCTTGGCTCGTCGAGGTCGGTGACGAGGTCGCCGTCGACCAGCCCATCGTCGAGATCTCGACCGACAAGGTCGACACCGAGATCCCCTCCCCCGTGGCCGGCACCGTCAGCGAACTCCGCGCGGCCGTCGACGACACCGTCGAGGTCGGTCAGGTGATCGCCGTCATCGGTGGCGAGGGCGCGAGCGCCCCGGCCGGTGACGCCAGCGACGACGCTGCCGAGGCGGCCCCCGAGGCGGCTGCAGAGCCGGCCGAGTCCGCCGCCGCCGCGCCGGCTGCCGCGCCAGCGGAGTCCGCTCCGGCCGCCCCGGCCAGCGCCCCGTCGGGCACCCGCGCCCGTCAGGACCACCACACCCACGACGTCGTGATCCTCGGTGCCGGCACCGGCGGCTACTCGGTCGCCCTGCGCGCCGCACAGCTCGGCCTGTCCGTCGCCCTCGTCGAGAAGGCCAAGGTCGGCGGCACGTGCCT
>JBFJMP010000434.1:0-2666 GCA_041633895.1 Nitriliruptoraceae bacterium | reverse complement strand
GTCCGAACCTGTCACAACTCGGCGTGCGCGATCCGGCCCAGTACGGCCACGACACGCTCGACGACGTGGTGAAGGCGGCGACGGCCGCCGCTCACGAGGCCGGCGCCGAACTCGACGCCGAGCAGCACGAGGACGAAGCCGCACTGGTCCGCCGCGTCCACGCGGCGAGGACCGACGGCACGGACGCCGTGCTCGTCAACGCCGGCGCCCTCACCCACTACAGCCACGCCCTGCGTGACGCGCTCGGGATCCTCGACGTGCCGGTCGTCGAGGTCCACCTGTCCAACATCCACGCGCGTGAGGCCTTCCGCCACACGTCGGTCATCGCGCCCGCCTGCGACGGCCAGATCGCCGGCTTCGGCATCGACGGCTACCCGTTGGCCGTGCAGGCGGCGCTCGCCCTGCTCGCTCGCCGTGGCTGAGCGCCACGACCACGCCGGGCGCCGCGCGCGCCTGCGGGCAGGCCTGGCCGACTGGGATGCGGGAGCCATCTACGTCACCGCGCCCAGCAACGTGCGGTACCTGACCGGCTTCACGGGCAGCAACGGGCAGGTCCTGGTGACCGTGGACGGTCCCGACGTCCTGTTCACCGACTCCCGGTACGAGGGGCGCGCCGCGGTCGAGGCGCCGGACATGGACGTGTCGCTGGCCAAGGACTCCGTCGTCGCCGCACTCGAAGGCTCGACCGGACGCCTGATGTTCGAGGGCGACCACGTCACGTGGCAGCGGGGCACGGACGTCATGTCCGCGGCGGGGGAGCGTGAACGCCCCGTCGTGTCCGCCCAGGGAGCCGTCGAGGCGCTGCGGATGGTCAAGGAACCGGTCGAGGTCGCGGCACTCCGGACTGCCTGCCGGATCACCGGCGAGGTGTTCACCGAACTGCTCGACCACGTCGCCGTCGGGCGCACCGAACGTGACCTCGCGGTCTGGCTGGAGCGTCGCATGGTCGACCTCGGTGCCGACGGCGTCGCCTTCGACTCGATCGTCGCGTCCGGACCCAACGGGGCGATCCCGCACCACGAACCGTCCGCACGACCCATCGCGGCCGGGGACCTGGTGACGTTCGACATCGGCGCGCGGGTCGACGGCTACCACGCCGACATGACGCGCACCATCGCCGTCGGCACCCCGTCGGACGAGATGGCCACGGTCCATGCGGTCGTCCACGCGGCCCAGCAGGCCGGCGTCGACGCGGCCGTCAACGGCGCCACCTGCGGGGCGGTCGATGCGGCGTCGCGCACCCTGATCGAACAGGCGGGCCACGGCGAGGACTTCGTGCACGGAATCGGACACGGTGTGGGCCTGGACATCCACGAGGCCCCGATCGTGACCGCACGGCCGACTGCTACCCTCGCGCCGATGACGGCGATCACCGTCGAGCCCGGCGTCTACCTCCGGGGTCGAGGTGGAGTCCGGATCGAGGACACGGTCGTCGTGGCCACCGACGGCCCGCCCGAGCGCCTGACGACGGTGCCGCGCGACCTGATCATCCTGCCCGCCTGACGTCGCGGCCGCTTCCGGCCCCCCACCTGCAGAGGACGCCATGGTCTCCACGAACAACCTCAAGAACGGCATGACGCTGCGGCTCGACGACAAGCTGTGGCAGGTCGTCGAGAACGCGCACCACAAGCCCGGCAAGGGTCAGGCCGTCGTGCGCACCAAGCTCAAGCAGCTCCAGACCGGCAAGGTCGTCGAGCGCACGTTCCGTGCCGCGGAGGACGTCGAGCAGGCGATCATCCAGCGCAAGACCCTGCAGTTCCTGTACCGGGACGGTGACGCGTACGTCCTCATGGACACCGACACCTACGAGCAGCGCAACGTGCAGCCCGAGATCATCGGTGACCAGTCCAACTGGCTGCTCGAGGGTGACGAGATCCAGATCCAGGAGTTCGAGGACGAGATCATCGGCGTCGAGCTTCCTGCATCCGTCGAGCTCGAGGTCACGCACACCGAGCCGGGCCTGGCCGGTGACACGGCGACGAACACGCTGAAGCCGGCGACGCTCGAGACGGGCGTCGAGGTGCAGGTGCCGCTGTTCATCACGATCGGTGAGAAGATCAAGGTCGACACGCGCAGCGGCGACTACATCTCGCGCGCCTGACATGGCACAGCCGACGACAGGGGCTCCGCGCCCCGGTACCCGTGATCCGCATCGTTCGCGCATGCGTGCGTTGAAGGTCCTGTTCCAGGCCGACCTGCGCGGTGACGCCCCGGACGCCGTCCTCGACCGCGTGCTGGCCGACCCGCAGGCGCTGGCCTTGCTCGACGACCAGGACGAGGACGAAGCCGGCACGACGGGCCAGATCGATGCCTACGCCCAGCAGCTGGTGCGGGGCGTGGCGGCGAACCGCGCCGACCTCGACACCCTCATCGACCAGTTCTCACGCCGCTGGTCGGTCGCGCGGATGCCGGCCGTGGACCGCAACGTCCTGCGCCTGGCCGCCTACGAGCTGCAGTTCGAGGACACCAGCCCCGCCGTCGTGATCGACGAGGCGCTGGAGCTCGTCAAGGGCATGTCGACGGACAACTCGGCACGCTTCGTGAACGGCGTGCTCGAGGCGATCCGTCGCCACCTCACGCCAGCGAGCGACTCGACCGGCTGAGGGCGACCACCAGTTCGTCGATCGGCATCGGCCGGCCGAACCGGTAGCCCTGCCCCTCGTCGG
>JBFJMP010000433.1:0-2669 GCA_041633895.1 Nitriliruptoraceae bacterium | reverse complement strand
GAGGCCTTCGGCAGCGCCGACCTCGCGCTGGCCGCGTACAACGCCGGCCCCGGTCGGGTGGTCCGCGCCGGCAACGCCGTGCCCGCAATCGCCGAGACGCAGGTCTACGTGCTGCGCGTGCTCGAACGCTACGAGTCGCTCGTCGCCGCGGCCGGCTGTGGCGTCCGGCCGGCCCCCCAGACGGCGTACGCTCCCGGCGCGGCGCGAGCCGCTCACCCGCGACGCCGACCGGAGGGCACGCGCGGATGTCGGCGTCGACCAGCATCACTCCCCTGCCGCAGGGCGCCATCTACGGCGGCATCGTCGTCGGCGTCACGGCCGTGTCGACCTCCGCCATCCTCGCCACGATCGTCATCGGCGACCCGCCCGACCTGCGACTGGCGCTGGCCGCCGCGTTCTGGCGCTGCCTCGGTGGCGCCCTCGCCCTGGCCCCGTTCGGGTGGCGCGCCCGCCACCGCCATCCCGTCGATCGCGCGACCGCGCGCCTGCTGGGCGTGTCCGGTCTGTTCCTCGCCGTGCACTTCGCCCTGTTCCTCGGAAGCCTCGCGTTCACGACGGTGGCCAGCTCCACAACACTGGCGACCATGTCACCGATCTTCGTGGCGCTGGGCGGACGCCTCTTCCTCGACGAACACCCGACCCGTCGCACGTGGATCGGGATGGGCATCACGTTGGTCGGGGCCCTTGCCGTCGGCGCCGCCGACATCGGTGACATCGCCCTCGGGCCGCGTGCGCTGATCGGCGACGCCATGGCCTTCGCCTCGGCGATCGCGGTCACCGGCTACATGCTGATCGGCCGCTCGACCCGGCCACGGACGCACGCCTCGATCTACTCCGGTGTCGTCTACGCCAGCGCCGCGCTCGCCCTGCTCGGGGTCTGCCTGGCCGTCGGCGCCCCGCTGTCGGGCTACTCGACGACCCAGTGGCTGGCGATCGCGGGGCTGATCGCAGGACCGCAACTGCTTGGCCACACGGTCTTCAACACCCTGATGTCGTCGATCCCCGCGACGCTGGTGTCCATCACCGTCCTCGCCGAACCGGTGCTGGCGACGCTGCTGGCGTGGCTGATCCTGTCCCAGTTGCCAGCACCGCTGTTCTGGCTCGCGGCCCCGATCGTGCTCGGCGGCGTCGCCATCGCCGTGACCAGCCGATCAGCCGAAGAACAGCGGTAGCCCCTGCGAGGGTTCGGCGACGCCCACGATCGCGCCCGCCACGCGGCCCGCCTGGGCTGCGGCGTGCACCGCATCGCACACGGCGTGGTCGGACAGGTCCGGGTCGAGGCCGAGGTTCCACCCCGCGCAGAACATCGTCCCCTTGAGGCGCAGCGAGGCGGCCTCCCACACCGGATCCACCGACGGGCGGGGCACCCGCAGCAGCCCGACCGCCTGTTCGTCCTCCAGTCGCAACTCCTCGCGTTCCAGCGTCCACCCGATGCGAGCCCCGCGCGGCAGGTCGACGCCGTAGAAGCCGGGCAGGACCACGAGGCCGCGCTCGACGAGGGTGCGGAAGAGGTTGTCGTCGACGAGTGGCAGCGCCGGTTCGTCGCCCTCGAGGTCCACGACCACCATGGGCATCTCGCGGACCACCAGGAACCGGGCATGGACCACGACGTCGTCGAGTGTGCTCACGGGGTGACCTCCAGGGCTGCCAGGACGGCCTCGTTGAATCGGTCGGGTGCCTCGACCATCGGGAAGTGACCGACCCCGTCCAGGACGACCAGGTTCGCGTCGGGACGGGCTGCCACGAACCGGTGGGCCATGTCCAGCCCGGCCACCGGGTCGAGCGCGCCCCAGACGACGTCCACAGGCGACGGATGGGTCTCGATGGCGCCGGTCCAGCGGCCCTCGTGGACGCGTCGCTCCTCGATGTAGCGGATGAGTCGCGGCAGCAGGCGGTGCCCGTCGTTCCGGCTCATCAGCCACCACAGGGCGTCGGCGTCCTCAGCGGACAGGGGCGTGTCCCCGAAGATGCGACGGATGCCGGTGCGGTACAGGGCCCGCAGGACGGGACCACCGGGGCGGGGGACCTGCCGGTCGGGCAGTCGCAGGCCGAGGCGCTGACCGGACGTCAGGTTGGCCATCGCGATGTAGATCGACCCATTGGTCAGCACCCGGCGGCGGATGCCGAATCCGAGGTCGTCACGCTCGAGGTCGCGGGCGAGCACCGCGCCACCGACGGTGTCCCCCATGTCGTGGGTCACGAGGTCGACCTCGTCGACACCCGCCGCCCGCACGACGTCGACGACGACGTCGGCCTGGCGTTCCAGCGGATAGGACCGATCCGGCTTGGCCGACAGCCCGTAGCCGGGGAGGTCCATCGCGATCACGCGCCGTCGCGGCGCCAGGGCCGTCACGAGGTGGCGCCAGTCCAGGCTGCAGGTCGGGAAGCCGTGGACGAGCACGACTGCAGGCCCCGACGCGTCGTCGACGGGTCCGGTGTCCACGCGCCACACGCGCTCGTCGCCGGCCGTGACGACCTGGCCCCACGACGACCAGGCCTGTGCCAGCGCTCGACCGTCGCTCACCGTCCGCCTGCGAACAGGCGGTGCAACTGGCCGGACAGGCGACGCGACACGACGCTCGGCCCGCTCGCGGACGCCGTCGCCGAGATGCGGTTGACGAGTCCCGGGACCTCGATGGCCTTGCGGCGCGTGAACGCCCGCAGGCCGG
>JBFJMP010000432.1:0-2672 GCA_041633895.1 Nitriliruptoraceae bacterium | reverse complement strand
GTGCGTCCACCCGCGGCAAGGGTGGCTCGCGCCAGCGCGCCCGCTGAGGCCTGCTCAGTCGGCGGCGATGGACTCGACGGCGGCCATGCCGGCCTCGAGTTCGTCGCCCTGTCCGAGGACGTTGAAGACGATCTCGGACGTGCCCGCCTCGCGGTAGCGCTCGGCGCCCGCGCGAACGGTGGCCTCGTCACCGATGAGGACGAGGTCGCCGGGGGTCCTGGCGCCCTCGCGGTCCATCATGGCGCGGTAGCTCGGCAGCTGGCCGTAGATCTCGAGGATCTTGTCCGCCGTCGCACGGCGTGCGTCGACGTCGTCGGTGATCCAGATGGCCGCGGCGGCGACGACGTCCTTGTCGCCGATGTTGGGGCGAACGTGGTCGGCGATCGTGGCCGGGCCGGTCATCCAGGTGATCGTGCCCTGGGTCCGCTCGGCGGCCATCTTCAGCATCTTGGGGCCGAGTGCCGCGAGCATCACCTCGGGCGTCTCGGACGGGACGTCGATCTGGGCGTGCGTGGTGACGAACTCGCCTGACGTTGAGACGGCCTGGTCGCTGAGCAGGGGGAGCAGGGCGTCGAGGTACTCCGACAGGTGGGTGAACGGCTTGCGCCACTCGAGGCCCCACACGGCGGTGACGACGGGCTCGTGGTTGACGCCGAGGCCGAGGGTGAAGCGGCCCTCACTGATCTGGTTCACGGTGCGGGCCTGCTGCGCGAGGATCTGCGGCAGCGTGGTCTGCATGGCGACGACGGACGTGCCGAGCCTGATGTCGGCGACCTCGCGACCGACGACCGACAGGATGCTGATCGGGTCGGCGTTGCGGACCTGGGGCACCCAGTAGCGGTGGACCCCGGCGGCGCGAGCACGCTCGGCCGTGGCGACGGCGTCGTCGATCGTGGTCGGGGAGTGGAACAGGGACACGCGCATGACGGGGCCTCGTCGGTCGGTGGCGGGAGCGGGGGTGGACCCCCGAGCCTACGGGGCGCGCGACGGGGCGGTGGCGGGAGCACGTGTTGGAAGGCGCGCCCGGCTGGATTCGAACCAGCGACCATCGGATTAGAAGTCCGGTGCTCTGTCCAGCTGAGCTACGGGCGCATGCGGGCAGATCGTATGCGCGCCCCGACCCCGACCCCGTCGTCAATCCGAACTTCAATCCCGTCTGTCAGCCCAGGACGGCCTGCAGTCCCATGACCGCGACCAGGCCCACCGCGATCGTGGCAAGCAGGTTGCGGGTCCGCCACGCGACCAGTCCCGCGACGATCCCGGCGAGGAGTTCGGGTGAGGCCCACTGGATGGCGGTGTCGGCGCCGTCGGGACGCAGCAGCGCGGGGATGGCCAGCGCCGCCAGGACCGCAACCGGGATCATCCGCAGCACCTCGCGCACGGTGGCGGGGACCTGCGTGAGCCGACGGGCGAACAGCAGGAAGCCCGCGCGCGCCCCGTACGTCGCCAGCCCACTCAGCGCGATCGTGATCCAGAACTCCGCGCCCCGGGTCATCGGCCGGTCCGGTTCGTCAGCGCGACGACGGTCCCGACGGCGATCCCGGACAGCGCCCCGAGCAGCATCCCGAGGTTGGACGGCAGGCCCGCCCCCACCGTCGCCACGAGCGCCGAGGTCGTCGCCGCCGCCACCGTCGCGCGGTCGGTCATCGCCGGGACGAGCAGCGCGAGGAAGGTGATGGGCACGGCGAACCCCAGTGGCACGCTGTCGGGGATCGCACCGCCGACGATCGCTCCCGCCACGGTCGCCAACTGCCACGGCAGCCACAGCGACACCGCTGTCCCCAGGAAGAACCAGTAGCGACTGTCCGCGTCCATCGGCTCGCGGTAGCGGTCGATGCTCATCGCGAACGCCTGGTCGGTCAGCGCGTACGCCCCGAAGGCTCGTCGCCGCAACGACTGCTCCGCGAGGTGGGGGGCCAGCGACGCCCCGTACATCAGCATCCGCAGGTTGATCACCAGCACCGTCAGCACGACGATGGCCGGAGCGGTCCCGTCTGCCAAGAGGTCGATCGCGGCGATCTGGGACGCGCCGGCGAAGATCATCGTGGAGTGGCCGATGGCCTCGGCGATGCCGTAGCCCGCTTCGACGTTGACCACGCCGACGGCCACCCCGAACGGGATGATGCCGAGGAGCACCGGGGAGACGGCGATCGCCCCCGCACGGAGGTCGGCGATCACGCCTGGGGTCGGACCTTGCGTCGCCCGGCGGTCACCGCGGCCAAGGCCATCGCGCCACCCACGACCGCAGCCGCACCACCACCGGTCTCGGGCATGTCGTCGAGGTCATCGTCCTCATCGTCGCCGGTGCCCTCGGTCGCGTCGTCGGACACGGAGGCGGTCGGCTCGGGCGTCGGCTCGTCGGTCGGTGTCGCGGTCGCGTCATCCGTGGGCGTCGCGGTGGCGCCGTCGGTCGGCGTCGCCGTCGCGTCCCCCGTGGGTCCGTCCGAAGGCTCGTCGGTCGCGGTCGGCTCGTCCGTCGCGGTCGGCTCAGCCGTCGGGTCGACGGTCTCGGACGGCGTGGCGTCGGGGCTCTCGGACTCGGATGGCGAGTCGACGGCCGCCCCGTCGGGGGTGTCGTCGACGTCGCGCGTCACGGCAACGCCAATGGACACGACCAGCACGACGGCGATCGCGGCGAGAAGACCAGGTTGCGAACGGGACATGAGCGGTGG
>JBFJMP010000431.1:0-2681 GCA_041633895.1 Nitriliruptoraceae bacterium | reverse complement strand
TCCCGGTTCCCCGAGCGCGCCGGTGTACAGCGTGACGACCTCGATCTCGCGACCGGTCTCCTGGGCGAGCGTCTCGGCCAACGCCCCGGACTCGGTGGACTCCGCGAAGATCGCCGGCACCGCACTGGCGCGGACGGTGTCCACGAGGGCGGCGAAGTCACCGGCGCTCGGCTCGGCCTGTGACGTCCCGCCGGGGAGCACGGTGCCCAGGACCTCGAAGTCGTACCGCGCGGCGAGGTAGCCGAGGCTGTCGTGGTTCGTGACCAGCAGTCGGCACTCGTCGGGGACGATGGAGAGGATCTCGGTCACCTCGTCGTGGAGGGCCAGGATGTCGGTCGCGACGCGCTCGCCTGCGGCTGCCCAGTCGGCCGCGTCGGGCGCCACCTCGGCGAGGGCCTCCGCGATCAGGTCGGCACCGGTCGCCATGCGCACCGGGTCGAGCCAGACGTGGGGGTCCAGGTCGCCGTGGTCGTGGTCGGCGTGGTCCTCCTCGACCGCGTGCTCGTCCGCGTGTTCGTCCGCGTGGTCGGCGTGGTCGTCCTCGTCCGCGTGCTCGTCCGCGTGCTCGTCAGAGAGGTCGGCGAAGGGGAGTGGGTCGAGGCCGTCGGCCACGCGCAGGACGGGAACGCCGGCGTCCTCCGCGCCCTCGAGCAGGTCGTCGAGTTCCGGTTCGAGGTCGAGGCCGTTGGCGACGACGAGGTCGGCCTGCTGCACCGACTGGGTCTGCTGGGCGGAGATCGCGAACCCGTGGGGGTCCTGACCCGGGGACATCAACACCTCGACGTTCCCGTCCGCCCCGACGATGTCGGTCACGATGTCGCCGAGGATGGTGGTGGTGACCACGATGGAGAGGGTGTCCTCGTCGTCGGCTGCCGGGCCGCTGCCGCTCGAACAGGCGGACAGTGTCAGCGCCGTGATGGCTGCGGTGGCGATGAAGGTCGGACGCATGGGGCCGGGCTCCGGTCGGAGGAAAGGGCTGGCTGTTCTCGGTACAGTAATAGGAACTATTCCTATTATGCAAGGTCAGCACATGCATCGAGGTCACGTCCGGATGGAGCCGGGATCGGGTTCAGGCGCGGTGCGGTCGTTGCCGTCCGCGCCCACCTACGCTGCGCCGATGCCCCTTGCCCCAGCCGCCCCAGCCGTGCGCGCCCGTGATCTCACGATGGCGTACGGCGACCATCTGGCCGTTCGCGGCGCCACGTTCGACCTGCCGGCGGGCGCGGTGACCGCGATCATCGGGCCCAACGGCTCGGGCAAGACGACCCTGCTCCGCGCGATCAGCGGCCTCGACGCCCCGGTGTCCGGCAGCCTGCAGGTGGGGGATGGCACGCCGCCGTCGCGAGCCAGCACCGCGTTCGTGATGCAGGCCAACCAGGTCAACGAGGCGCTGCCCGTGACCGTGACCGAGGTCGTGCGCATGGGGCGCTACCCGCTCCGCGGACTCGTCGGGCGCCTGCGCGGGGCCGACCACGAGGCCGTGCGCGAGGCCATGGAGCGCATGGAGGTCCTCGACCTGGCCGACCGCCATCTGCGTGAACTGTCGGGTGGACAGCGCCAGCGTGCCTTCGTCGCCCAGGGCCTGGCGCAACAGGCCGACCTGTTGCTGCTCGACGAGCCGATCACCGGGCTGGACCTGCCGAGCCAGCAGCGCATCGACGTGGCCGTCCGGGACGAGGTGGCGGCGGGGCGCACGGTGGTGCTGACGACCCACGACGTCGCCACGGCCGCCCGCGCCGACCACGTCCTGCTGGTGGCGACGCACCTCGTCGCCTCCGGGGCGCCGGGTGAGGTCCTGACCGAGGAGCACCTCGAGCACGCCTATGGACGCACGGCCTTCCGGACGGCGCAGGGCGCGCTGGTCATCGGGGACCCGCACATCCACGGCGCGCAGCTGAGCGGGCACGACGACCACTGACGGCCGCTCGTCTCAGCTGCTGGTGCTGGTCACCTTCACGCCGACGATCGCTGCCACCAACGCGATGAGGGCGAGCAGTCGCTGGGGGGACGGTCGCCCGTCACCGACGATGTCGACCAGTGACGTGCCGGCCACGCCGATGCCGACCCAGACCGCGTAGGCCGTCGCGACCGGGATGGACCTGCTGGCCACGGCGAGCAGGTACATGCTCGCCCCGAGGCTGGCGACGAACGCCGCAGTGGGCGCGACTCGTGTCAGGCCATCGGTGTGGGGCAGCAGGCGGGCCCAGACCACCTCGAACAGGCCGGCGGCGGTCAGCAGGATCCAGTGCACGATCGCTCCGTACTGCGCCCGTCGTGCTGGCCGGTACGGGCGCCCCTCGTCGGAGCCTCGCGGTCTGCGCGTGCCGCTGCCGACCCTACCGCCGGTACGACGCGGGTTCTAAACACAAGTTGTCTTGACTAAACATGCCGCGCGTTCTATTGTGATGAAACATTCCCGTTAGACAGAAGGTGTGCTCATGGCCTCGCTCGCCACGCCGACGTCCTCCGACCAGGCGACCCTCACCAACCCGGCCTTCCAGGCCTACGCCGTGCTCCGGTCCGGCTTCACGGTCGCGCCGATCCTGTTCGGCCTCGACAAGTTCGCCGAGGTGCTGACCGACAACTGGACCGCGTACCTCTGGTCCGGCGTCGACTCGGTCCTGCCCGGCGACGCCCACGACGCCATGCTCGTCATCGGCGTCATCGAGATCGTCGCCGGG
>JBFJMP010000430.1:0-2686 GCA_041633895.1 Nitriliruptoraceae bacterium | reverse complement strand
GATCGGTCCGTTGGTCAGCGCCCCGGCCGCCAGCGCGTCGGGGAAGTTGTCGGCTCGGGCGAGGTAGACCGCTTCGGCCCCACCGGGAAAGCCGTGTTCGGACACCTCGATCGCGGTGAGGATGCGGTCGTCGCCGGCGAGTCGCAGTCCGCGACCACGGGCTTCAGCCCCCTGCGCCGACAACACCAGCGACGTGGCCAGCAGCGCAAGCACCACAAGTGCGGCCTGGGTGCGCCGACGGGCAATGACCATCCACGATGCAACCACGTGTCCCACTCCCTCTGACGCGCCACCTCCCCGATGGCGCGCGACACTGTCTGTGACGGGAACGGGCGGTGTCAAGCCAGTCGGTGGTGCCAGCGGTGAGCGGGCCTCCCTCGTGCCCGCACCGTCAGTCGATCGGGGGAACGCGGGGGAGGGTGACCGTGAACGCCGAGCCGCCCTCGGGGCGTTGGACGACACCGACCGCGCCCCCGTGCAGTCGCACGAGCCGGTCCGTCAGGGCGAGTCCGAGGCCGGCCCCCTCGTACATCCTCGCCAGCGACGAGTCGATCTGCTGGAAGGGTTGGAAGAGGGTGTCGTGGTCCTTCGGATCGACGCCGATGCCCTCGTCCCAGACCTCGATCCGCACCTCGGTCGGGGTCCCGGTCGCTCGCAGCCCGACCTGTCCGGGACGGGGGGTGAACTTCAGGGCGTTGGAGAGCAGGTTCATCAGGATCTGGGCGAGGCGGCGGCGGTCGGCCTGCAGGGGCCCGTCGAGGTCGAGGTCCACGGCGATGGTCCGGTCGTCGTCGGGGTGGGCCGACGTCGTCAGGTCGCACGCGTGCGCGACGACCTCGGCAAGGTCGACCTCTTCGACGTCGAGGCGGAGGTGGTCCGCCTCGATCTTGGTCAGGTCGAGGATGTCGTTGACCAGGGCGAGCAGGTGCTCGCCCGAGGCCGAGATCATCCGGACGTAGCCCGCCTGGCGTTCGTTGAGCGGCCCCGCGGACTCACCCGCAAGGATCGTGGACAGGCCGATCACGCCGTTGAGGGGGTTGCGCAGTTCGTGGCTGACGGCGGCGAGGAACTCGTCCTTGGCGCGGCTCGTGCGCTCGGCCTGGTCGCGTGCGCGGGTCAGCTCCTGTTCCGTGCGCCGCCGGATGGTCGCGTCGCGGAGGATGGCGATGCACACGCGCCCCTCGGGCAGGTCTGCCGACGACACGGAGACGTCGACCGGCACGAGGTCGCCAGCGGCGTCCGCGAGGATCACCTCCGCGACGCGTCCGTCCGCGGCCGCGATCAGCGATTCGATCATCCGTCGCTGGCCCGGGGCGGCGATGTCCCAGATCGTGAGGTCGGGTGTGTTCGGGACGCGGAGCAGCGCCTGCGCCGCGCGGTTCGTCGAGCGAATCCGCCCCTGCGGGTCGAAGCTGACGATGCCGTCCCCGGCCGCGGACACGACGGTGCGCAGTTCCAGTTCCTTGGCCCGGGCACGCGACTCCGCCTCCGCCAGCGAACGCTGGTTGCGGAACGCGCGAACGAGGTTCCCACAGGTCGAGAGGAACGGCCGCAGGGCCGCGACCATCGCCTCGTCGTAGCCGCCGGGTCGATTGGACACGCCGACCGAGCCGACGAGTTCACCCTCCGAGAACAGCGGCAGGCCGAGGTAGCGATCCAGCGGCAGGTGCCCGCGCATCGTGCCCCCCGACCGGGGGTCGTTGGGGGCGTCGTTGGCGATGACCGGCTCGCCGGTCACGAGCACGGCCCCGAACAGGGTCTTGAGGTTGCGGAACTCGAAGCCGCCGCCCTGACGCGCCTGCTCGTACATCCGCCGACTCGCCTCGTCCCAGGAGATGTCGGTCATGGCGTAGGCCTTGAGGAAGGGCCCCTGGTCGTCCTCGAGCACCTCGCCGATGTAGCCGTACTCGCTGTCCGTGATCGCCAGCACGTGCTCGAGGAGTTGGTCGAACACGTCGCCGGGCGAGCGCCCCGCGATGAACGAGTCCTGCACGTCGGCGACGGCCTCGAGCACGCGGGTGGTGTCGAGAGCGCGGGCGGGGCGGTGCTGCGTCGGCAGTTCCTGGGTGGACATCGGAGGCTCGTCGATCGGCTGTGACAAGCATCGGCCCCGCTCCTCTCGCGCAGGGGTCGGTCACCTCAAGATCTCCTCAAGGTGTACCGGTCCGTGACGTGAGGTGATCTTGAGGTTGCGGGCGGCGAGCGTTGAGGACCGATTCGTACGGTCCGTGCATGACCCGACACGGGTTCCGGCCAGGAACAGACGTGACCAGTGCAGCCCCGGGGACGAGTGCCTTCGTGCCGTCCCTCCGACGTGAGCAGCGGACCGATGTCCTCCTGCTCGTCGCCGTCGTGCTCGTGGTGGCCGTCCACGGCGCGCTGTTGCTGTCGGGCAGCTACCGGTCGACGTACGACGCGTACGTCCACATGTTCTTCGCCGATCACTACCAGCGGGACTGGTTCTCCACGTGGGACACGCGTTGGTACACCGGCTTCACGGTCACGAGCTACCCGCCCGGTGCGCACATGCTGGTCGCGTTGGCCGGTGGGGTCGTCGGGCTGTCCACCGGCTTCGCACTCGTGCAACTCGCGGCCCTCGTCCTGCTGGTCGTGGGGGTCCACCGGTTCGCCCGCATCTGGGTGTCGAACCGAGCGGCGGGCTGGGCGGCGATCCTCGCGGCGTTGT
>JBFJMP010000429.1:0-2689 GCA_041633895.1 Nitriliruptoraceae bacterium | reverse complement strand
GGCGCTCGACGAGATGTACGTGGCGCTGTCGGAGCCGTCCCTCTGGCACGACTGACCGTCGGCGGACGGTCAGGCCCAGTCGCGCCCACCGTCGATCAGCCCGTCGCTGGGCGTGTGGGCGGTGATCGTCCGCATGACGTTCCACCACGGCAAGAGGTGGGGTCCGAGCACCGGCTTGCCGCTGGTCAGGAACGCCCCCGACAGCCGTCGCTGGGGGTCGGCCCACGCGGCGATGTTCGTGAAGCCGAGGTGGCCGAACGCGTGATGGGTGTCGGGGCCGTACAGGCTCAGCAGCTTCGCCCCGAGCATGAACCCGAGTCCGTACCGGAACGGGAAGCCGAGCGTGAAGTCGAACTCCATGTACGACTGCTCGGACACCGCGCGGCGGATCACCCGCGGCTCGAAGATGCGCACGCCGTCGAGTTCACCCTGTTGACGCAGGAGTTCGAAGAAGCGGGACATCTCGTTGGCGGTCCCGACGATGTTGCCCGCCGGGATCACACCGGTCAGGGCGCGCGGGTCGTTCAGCGCGGCGGTGACGTCCTCGAAGGGCAGGCCGAGGGCGCGCTCGAGCACCGTCGAGACGGGCGGCAGGACGGGCAGTCCGGTGACGTAGCCCCGCGCCACGGTGTCCACGTCGCCCGGGGCGACGCCGTAGTCGAGGCCCGTGAAGCCGAGCGGGTCGAGGATCTCGTCTCGCAGCACCTCGCGGATCGACCGCCCCGTCACCCGCTGGACGATCTCGCCGAGGATGAAGCCGCCGCTGATGGCGTGGTACGCGATGAAGCGCCCGGGTGGCAACGTGGGCGTGCCCTCCACGAGCTGCGCCAGGATGTGGTCGCGGTCGCCGAGGAGGTCCAGGTCGAGCGCCTCGGCCGGGATGTTCGGCACGCCCGCCCGGTGGGACAGGACGTGGTTGAGGGTGATCGACTCCTTGCCGTTCTTCGCGAACTCCGGGATGTAGTCGCACACCCGGTCGTCGACGTGGAGGTCGCCGCGCTGGTCGAGGAGGTGGACCACCATGGCGGTGATGGCCTTCGAGGCCGACGCCATGAGGAACGGGGTGTCCGGCGTGGCCAGGACGCGCTCGGCGTCGCGGCGATCGTCCGGGCCGTTGCCGTGCGAGTGGCCGATCGTGCGGTCCAGGATCACGGCGCCGTCGCGGCGAAGGCACAGGGCGATCGCCGGATGGATCCCGGTGCGGTAGACGGTGCGCACCGAGGACCAGATGGCCTCGACGTCATCGCGGGTCATCCCGACGTCCGTCGGGTCGACCTCGGCGGCGTGGTTCACCGTCTCGACCGTGGACAGGTCGCGGGCAACGTGCGCGCGGCGGACGGGGCTGGGCAGCCGCTTGGCCACGGGCCGCAACAACTGCATGGCCTCGCGTGCCGGGTCGAACGCCATGGTCCCTCGGTGTCGCGTTGGTCGAGCCGCGCCGGTCGCGGCGGTCCGCCCCGGTCGTCGGTCGCGTGAACGGTACGCCGAGCGGGGTCCGAGAGCCGACTCCGGTACCGTTCGGAGGCGATGTCGCCCCGACGAGGGAACGCACGAGTGGCTCTGCGCAAGAGGTTCGACACCGGGATCACGACCATCGTGACCCCGATCGGCCGCGCCCTGTCGAAGACGGGCATCGCGCCCAACACGATCACGACGCTGGGGCTGGTCCTCACGATCGTGGGCGCGCTGCTGGTCGCCACCCGCCAGCCCGTGGCGGCCGGGTGGGTGCTCGTGTTCGGCGGGCTGATGGACACGTTCGACGGCGCCGTCGCGCGTGCGCGCAACACCTCGACGCCGTTCGGGGGGTTCTACGACTCGGTCACGGACCGCATGTCGGACGGGATCATCCTCGGTGGGATGGCCTACTGGTTGCGGGACGAGCCGCGCCTGCTGGCGCTGGCCGCCGTCGCGCTCGTCGCCGCCCAGGTCACCTCGTACGTGCGCGCCAAGGCCGAGGCGATCGACCTCGACTGCAGCGTCGGCATCCTCGAACGGGCCGAGCGTGCCATCCTGCTGATGGTCGCCCTGGTCTTCCACCGCTGGCTGCTCGAACCGATCCTGTGGGTGCTGGCCGTCGGCGGCGTCATCACCGTCGCCCAGCGCATCCACCACGTGTGGTGCCAGATCGACCGTGACGTCCCCGACGAGCTGCTGGCGCTGACTTCGGGCGAGCGGGCCTGGAACCGGGCGTTCCTCAGCGCCGCCCGCCGCTTCTACGGGGCGCAGAACTTCGACGCGGCCTACGACGAACTGGTGGCCACGGGCCAGACGGACCTGCCGACCTCGTGAGGGCCAGCGCCTCCGTCGAGGACCTGCCGCCTGCACCGCCCGAGACGGTGCGGCAGCGCCTCGCGTACTGGCAGTACCGCACGGCCTGGGAGGCCGCGGCCCGGCTGCCCCACGGGGTGGCGGCCGCGATCCCGCGCCGCGCCGGCAAGGCGTGGTACCGCGCCGCGTCGGCACGCCAACTCGACCAGGTGCGCCGCAACCTGTCCCGCGTCATGGGACACCCGCCGGCGCACGAACTCGAGGACATGGTCCGCCGCGCCTACGTGTCGTACGCGCGCTACTGGCTGGACTCGTTCCGGCTGCACACGATGTCGCCGGACGACGTGCTGGCTCGGTCCACCGGCGAGAACCTCGAACTGGTCGACGACCTGATCGCCTCCGGCAAGGGTGCGATCCTGGC
>JBFJMP010000428.1:0-2706 GCA_041633895.1 Nitriliruptoraceae bacterium | reverse complement strand
TCGGCGGGAGCACGCCCCCGCCGCCGCCGACCGCACCGCCGCCCCTGCCGACTGCCCCGCCGCCACCGCCGACCGCTCCGTCCGAGCCGGAGCCCGAGTCGGCCCCGGCGAGCAACGCCATGTTCCACACGACCGAGGTCACGCGGACGTATCCGTGTCGAGCCTGCGGCGGCGAGATGGAGTTCAACCCCGGCCAGCAGACCCTCGTGTGCCCCCACTGCGGGACCGCGCAGGACATCGTCGAGAACACCGATGCCGAGATCGTCGAGCGTGACCTCCGCGACACGCTGAAGGACTTGCGCGACCGCGCCGCCCAGGAGACGGTCAAGCTCGACGGCCAGCACGAGGTCGTGTGCCAGAACTGCGGCGGCCACACGACGTTCACCGGGACGCTGACCGCGACCCGCTGCCCGTACTGCGCGACGCCGATCCAACGCAACGACGTGCACGACGCCCCGGCCCGCCTCGGCGTGGACGGCGTGCTGCCGTTCGCCGTCGACGAGAAGACCGCGAAGGCCGCGATCGACAAGTGGATCAACAGCCGGTGGTTCGCCCCCAACGCCTTCAAGACCTACAACGAGAAGGGTTCGTTCGCGAGCGTGTACGCGGCGTACTTCACCTACGACGCCGAGGCGGACACGACCTACCGCGGACAGCGTGGTGACACGTACACGGTCACCGTCGGCTCGGGGGACAACCGTCGCACCGAGACGCGCGTGCGCTGGACCCCCGTGCGTGGCCGCGTGCACGACCGCTTCGACGATCTCGCCGTGCTCGCCAATGACGGCTTCGACCGCAGGCTCGTGACGGCCCTCGAACCCTGGCCGACCAAGGACGCCAAGCCCTTCTCGCCCGAGTACATCGCCGGCCACCTGTGCCGCACCTACGACAACGACGTGGCCGACTGCTTCCCCGAGGCCGAGCGTCGGATGGAGCAGGCCATCGAGTCGACGATCCGTCGCGACATCGGTGGTGACCGCCAGCAGATCGCGTCCAAGCGGACGAACTACGAGACCCTCACCTACACCCACCTGCTGCTGCCGATCTGGCTGCTGACCGTGATCTTCCAGGGCCAGCCGTTCCAGGTCTTCATCAACGGCGTGACGGGCGAGGTCCAGGGCCAGCGCCCGTGGAGCAAGGTCAAGATCGCCCTCGCGGTGCTCGCGGTCCTCGTCGTCATCGGGATCGTCATGGCGGTACGAGGACAATGACCGCGCTCATCGCCACGCTGATCGGCCTCGGGGTGGCCGGCGGCGCGGCGGTCATCGCGGTCGTGTCCAGGCGCAACTTCCGCAAGGCCAACGAGATCGTGCCCGGCGTGGCGACCAACGCGCCGAAGGCGTGGGCCGGGGCACATTCGCCCGAGGCCCGACTGCACCGTCGGCTGCGGGACGCGGTCGCGGCCGTGCACGCCCTGCCCGGCGCGGACGACGGGCGCATGGCCGACCTGCGGCGCTCGCTCGAGGTCGAGGCCCTCGCCGTCGACGAGCAGTTGATCGCCGCGGCCGCCCTCGCCCCGGGCGTGCGCGAGGACCCACTCAACCGGATCGCCGAGGCCGTCGCCGCCATCGAGGCCGCCGTGGCGGCCATGGTCGCCACGCCGATCGGCTCCGACGAGTCCCAGGTCGGTGGACTGGTGTCCGAGGCCATCGAGCGGCGGCGCCACGTCGCCGAGGCCCACGAGGAACTCCGGCGTGCGGAGGGCGGGCTGTGACCGTGCCGACCATCGGGGTGTTCTGTTCATCGGCCGACGACGTCGACCCGACCTACCACGACCTCGCGCGCGAGACCGGGGCCGCGATCGGCGCGCGCGGCTGGACGCTGCTGTACGGCGGGACGCCGACGGGCACGATGGGCACGCTCGCCGAGGCCGTGCGCGATGCCGGTGCAGCCGTGGTCGGCGTGCCGCTCGCCTCCTTCGTCGACCTCGGGATCCACGACACGCAGGCCGACGAACTCGTGGTGGCCGACACGCTGGGGCAGCGCAAGGACATCATGCTCGAACGGTGCGACGCATTCATCGCGCTGCCCGGCGGGTTCGGCACGCTGGACGAACTGGTCGAGGTCATCAGCCAGCGGCAGCTCCGGATGCACGCCAACCCGCTGATGCTCGTCGACCACCGCGGCTTCTACGCGCCGTTGCTGGCGTTCTTCGAGCTGCTGCGGGCCGAACGCCTCGCGTACGGGAACACCCTCGGCGCCTACGAAGCCGTCGACACCGTGGCGACGGCGATCACGACGCTGGTGCACCACTTCGCCGAACGCGAGGTGGACGCTCAGCCGTCCTGAGAGCGCAGCCACTCGGCCAGGTCCCGTGCCGAGGAGCCGGGTGCGGCCGCGTCGAAGGCGGGCGCGGAGGGGTCCGTCGGGTCTGCCGCGTCGGCGGCCGGTTCGGCCTCGACCGGCGCGGTGTCGTCGACGGCATGCGGCCCTGCATCCGAGCCGAGCGCGGCCAGGGACAGGACGATCGCTGCGGCGAGGAGGGCGCCCGCGGTGAGCACCGTCGACGTGCCGGGGCGCAGGCCCGTGCTGGTCGGCGTGGGGATCGACGTCGGGATGGCCGTCGTCGCGGGGATGGCCTCCGTTGTGGCTGCTGGATCTGCCGCGGCAAGGACCTCCGTCGCGGGGGTGGCGTCGATGGGCGCCGCAGCCCCCGCTGGTCCGGACGCGATGGGTTCCGTCGGGGGTGTCGTCTCCGTCGGCCGC
>JBFJMP010000427.1:0-2718 GCA_041633895.1 Nitriliruptoraceae bacterium | reverse complement strand
GGCGACGTGACCTACCACGGCCCCGGCCAGCTCGTCGGCTACCCGATCCTGCGGTTGTCCGGCCCGCGCGTCGTGGACCACGTCCGCGCCCTCGAAGAGGTGAACCTGCGGCTCGCCGCAGCCCACGGGATCGTCGGCGAACGGGTGTCGGGCTATTCCGGTGTGTGGGTCGGCACCCGCAAGGTCACCGCCGTCGGCGTCCACGTGACCGCGGGCCGGGTCACCACCCACGGGTGGGCGACCAACGTGCGAACCGACCTCGACGACTTCACCGGGATCGTCCCGTGCGGGATCACCGACCGCGGCGTCACCTCGTTCGAGGACCTCGGCGTGGACCTGTCGCTGGACGCGGCCGTCGACGACACGATGGCCGCCCTGGCCGAGGTGTACGGCGTCGACGTCCGAACCGCCACCCCGGCCGACGTCGGCCTGACGCTGCCGGGAACACCCCCGGGAACACCAGACGCGCCTACCGCCGTTCCCACCGTCCCGAGCGCTCGCTAGCCTCGGAACCGGCCCCCTCACGCACCGCGAGGCCCCCGTGTCCGTCCATCCCCCGGCAATCCCCGAAGGCGCCAGGCGCCTGCAGGTCCTCGGCCGTGAGCAGGTCCAACGCGCCGGCGTCGTCCGCAAGGCGATCGACACCTCCCCGCACGAGGGCCGCAAGCCCGAGTGGCTGAAGGTCCGTGCCTCGTTCGGCGAGAACTACCGCGACATCACCAACCTGATGGGCGACCTCGAACTCAACACGGTCTGCCAGCAGGCGCGCTGCCCCAACATCTACGAGTGCTGGGAGGTCCGCGAGGCCACCTTCCTCATCGGTGGTGAGGACTGCACCCGGCGCTGCGGCTTCTGCCAGATCAAGACGGGCAAGCCCGCGGGCTACGACCAGGACGAGCCGCGGCGCGTCGCCGAGGCCGTGACCCACCTCGGCCTGCGTTTCGTCGTGGTGACCATGGTCGCCCGCGACGACCTCGACGACGGCGGGGCGTGGCTGGTGGCCGAGACCATCCGCCAGGTCCGGGCGACCAACCCCGGTGTCGGCGTCGAGGTGCTGCCCAGCGATTTCGGCTTCGGCCACGACCGGGCCAAGGGCAGCGCGGCGCTCGACCAGGTGGTCGCCTCGCCTCCGGACGTGTTCGCGTTCAACCTCGAGACGACCCGTCGCCTGTTCCCGACCATCCGCCCGTCGTTCGACTACGACGGTGGCCTCGAGTTCCTCGCCGAGGCGCGCCGCCGGTTCCCGGACTCGACCGCTGTCAAGTCGAACCTGATCGTCGGCATGGGCGAGACCGACGACGAGGTCATCGAGTGCATGCACGACCTGCGTGCCGCCGGCGTCCAACTGCTGACGATCGGCCAGTACCTGCAGCCATCAGCGCAGCACCTGCACCTCGACCGGTACGTCACGCCGGAATCGTTCGCTCGCTTCCGCGAGATCGGCGAGCAGGAGCTCGGCTTCGACCACGTCGAGTCCGGCCCGATGGTGCGCTCCAGCTACCACGCCGGCGAGCAGGCCAACGACGCCGGCACCTGGTCCCCCGCGGACGCGTGACGACCGGCGGACGGCCTGCGGTCACCGCCTGGCGCGGCTGCCGCCCCCGAAGAGGATCCCGGCGCCCAGCACGAACCCGAAGTCGTACCAGTTCCCGTTGTTGTGGACCTCGTACACGTTGACCGCGTCGGTGAAGAGCGAGACCGCGAACGTGAACGGGGCGATGACGCCGTGCCACAGGCCGAGCCAGAAGCCAGCGATGCTGCCGCCGTCCGGCGGGGGCACACCGACGTCGGCGTTGGTCCCCGCGACGCACGAGGTCAGCAGCAACGCCGCGACCAGCAACGGGAGCAGGAACTTCGCGCGGCTCACGGGCGAAGGCTGAACGGCGGGTAGTCGTCGGTCAGCAGGAGGAACGCGTACGCGCCGACGCGCAGCGCCCACCGCCCCACGCCCACGACGTAGTCGAACAGCACCCGCGGGTAGCGGCCGGTGAACAGGATCGCGAACCACGCCGCGACCACCGCGACCACCGCGCCGACCATGAGTACGGCCAGGACGACGTAGTGCGGGATGGCCAGGAACCACTTCACCAGCGGCATCCAGCGGTTGAGGTCCCGCTCCACATCGGGGTAGTCGAGCTCGAGGTGGACGGCCTGTTGGTCGGTCGTCGACGGGTAGCGATCGGTGAGCAGCGCGGCGTAGGCCCCGACGCGGGCCGAGAACCTCGTGAGCTCCAGGGCGAAGTCGAACCACCACCGCGGGTAGCGCTCACGGACGGCGATCATCAGGGCCGTGGCCATCGCCAGACCGGCGGACACACCCCACCCGGTGCTGCGGACCTGCTCCCCGGACTCGGACGCCACCTCGCCGCCCGAACCGCTGATCAACGCGAGGATGACCAGGATCGGGATGACCCACAACACGCGGAACGCGGACGTGACCCGGTCGAGCTCATCGGGGTAGTCGACCTCGAGGCGCGCCGCGTACCCCTGGCTCCCGGCGGCTGCCTGTCCCGCCTCGGCCATGTCGGCTCCGATCCGCCCCGACGACCGTGTGTTGCCCCACGAGCGTAACGCTCAGCCCTTCTCGGAGCCGTCCGATCGCAGCCAGACGGTGCGCTGCGGGTACGGGATCGAGATCTCGGCCTCGTCGAGTGCGTACTTGATGCGGCGGCGCAGTTCGCGGGCGACCGTCCACTGGTCGCCGGGGTCGGTCTTGAT
>JBFJMP010000426.1:0-2720 GCA_041633895.1 Nitriliruptoraceae bacterium | reverse complement strand
TGAGTGCCCACGGCGTCGGCAGCCGCAGACCTGCGGGCGCGACTGGCGTCCGAGGGGGTGGCTGACGTCGATGACTCCCCGCGACGGCGGGCCGAGTACTCCTCTGATGCCTCGCTGTACCGGGTCCCCCCGGTCGCAGTGGTGTTCCCGCGTGACGCGGGCGACGTCGAGGCCACGCTGGCCGTGTGTCGCGAGCACGGCATCCCGATCACGGCGCGCGGCAGCGGCACCTCGATCGCCGGCAACGCCGTGGGTCCGGGTGTCGTGCTCGACGTTCGTCGTCACATGGCCACGATCCATGCGGTGGATCCCGAGGCCCGACTCGCCGTCGTGGACCCGGGGGTCGTCCTCGACGACCTGCAGCGCGCCGTCGCGCCGTACGGCCTGCGCTTCGGCCCTGATCCGTCGACCCACAGCCGGGCCACACTCGGCGGGATGATCGGCAACAACGCTTGCGGCTCACGGGCGCTGGGCCACGGGCGAACGGTGGACCACGTCGTGGAGTTGGACGTCCTCGCTGGCACGGGTGAGCGGCTTCGCGCCGGTGTCGATCCGGCCGGGACCTCGTCTGCCCTCGCCGCCGCCGCCCACCGAGTCCTCGCTGATCACGCCGCCACGGTGCGGGACGAACTCGGTCGTTTCACGCGCCAGGTGTCCGGTTACGGGCTGCACCACCTGTCGGCAGCCAACGGCCACCATCTCGGGCGCGCGCTCGTCGGCAGCGAGGGCACGTGCGCCATCACGCTCGGCGCGACGGTCTCGCTGGTGGCTGACCCGCCGGAGACCGTGCTGGTCGTCCTCGGCTACCCCGACATGGCATCGGCCGCAGACGCCGTACCGGCACTGCTGCCACACGGGGCCACGGCGATGGAGGGCCTCGACGCACGCATCGTCGACGTCGTTCGAGCCCGTCGCGGCGCCGACGCGGTACCGGCGCTGCCCGATGGCGCCGGGTGGCTGTTCGTCGAGGTCGCCGGGTTCGACGCCGACGAGGTCCGGGCGCGTGCGTCGGCGATCACCGCCGAGGCCGGGGCACTGGACCACCTGCTCGTGACCGACGCGGCCCATGCGCGTGCCCTGTGGCGCATCCGCGAGGACGGTTCGGGACTGGTCGCGCGGTCGGGCGACCGCCCCGCCCATGCCGGCTGGGAGGACGCGGCGGTGCCACCGAACCGGCTGGGCGCCTACCTCCGGGACTTCGAGGCGCTCCTCGTCGACCATCACCTGACCGGCGTGCCGTACGGGCACTTCGGCGACGGCTGCGTCCACGTACGCATCGACTTCCCACTGCGCAGCCCGTCCGGCCCGCGTGAGTTCCGCGCCTTCCTGATCGACGCCGCCCGCTTGGTGGCGTCGCACGGGGGGTCGTTGTCAGGAGAGCACGGCGACGGTCGTGCCCGCAGCGAACTGCTCGGTCACATGTACTCACCGGCGGCCTTGGACGCCTTCACCGCCTTCAAGGGTGCGTGCGACCCCGATGACCTCCTCAACCCAGGGGTCCTCGTACGCCCGCGCCCCGTCGACGCCGACCTGCGGGCCGTCCTGCCGCGGTACGACCCCGACACGGTCGGGTTCCACTACGACGACGACAGCGGCTCGTTCGCGGACGCGGTGCACCGCTGCACCGGCATCGGCAAGTGCGTCGCCCCGGACACCTCCGAGGGCGCGGTCATGTGCCCGTCGTACGTCGCGACCGGCGACGAGCGGGACTCGACGAGGGGACGCGCGCGCGTGCTGCAGGAGGTGGTGGCTGGCTCGCTGCTGCCCGAGGGGCTGACGTCGGCTGCGGTCCACGATGCCCTGGACCTGTGCCTCGCCTGCAAGGGGTGCGCGACCGACTGCCCGACCGGCACCGACATGGCCATGTGGAAGGCCGAGGTGTTGCACCAGACCTACCGTCGCCGCGTGCGTCCCCGCTCGCACTACGTCCTCGGCTGGCTGCCACGCTGGGCCCGGCTGGCGGGGATTGCCCCGACCCTCGCCACGCGGATGCTCCGGGCGGAGCCCTTGGCCCGCATGGCCAAGGCGGCAGCCGGTATCGACCAACGCCGGTCCCTGCCGGGATTCGCGCCCCGCCGCTTCCGCAGTGCCTTCGGCGAGCGTGCCGACCAGCCAGCGGCGCCGACGCCACGGGGCCCCGTCGTCCTGTGGGCGGACACGTTCACGGACCGGTTCGCCCCGACCGTTGCCGTCGCGGCCGTGCGCGTGCTCGAGGATGCTGGCTACGAGGTCCGGCTGGCGGACGACGACCTGTGCTGCGGCCTGACGTGGATCTCGACGGGCCAACTCGACGCGGCCCGCCGGCGACTGCGCCGCACCGTCGATGGCCTCGCCGAGCACGCCCGCGCGGGCATCCCGATCGTCGGACTCGAACCGTCGTGCACGGCCGTGCTGCGGTCCGACGCCCGCGACCTGCTCGGCCATGACGACGCCGCAGCAACGGCGGTGGCCGCCGCGACCCGGACGCTGGCGGAGGTCCTCGCTGCGGCACGCCCGGCCTGGGCACCACCTCGACTCGACGGCGTCGAAGTCGTTGCGCAACCCCATTGCCATCACCATGCGGTGATGGGGTGGGCCAGCGATCGCGCCCTGCTCGCGGCGACCGGTGCGACGGTGACGACGCTCGGGGGCTGCTGTGGACTCGCCGGGAACTTCGGCATGGAGTCGGGACACCACGACGTGTCGGTCGCGGTCGCCGAAGCGGCGCTGCTGCCGGCGCT
>JBFJMP010000425.1:0-2728 GCA_041633895.1 Nitriliruptoraceae bacterium | reverse complement strand
TCGTGCGCCACGTGGCGCCGTCAGTGGCGGCCTCGGACGGGGTGGCGCGTATCGTAGCGCCCCTTGCCGCCACGGCGACGTGGCCCCTGGTGCGTCGACTGGCGCTGGGTCCGGACGTGGAGATCGCGGTGAGAGCGGACGACTGAAGGCTGCTGACGTGTTCACGGGCATCATCGAAGAGATCGGGACCGTGCGCTCGATCGAGGTCCACGACGGGCATGCCCGCCTGTGGGTGACGTGCGAGGCCGTGCTGTCCGATGCCGGCCTCGGCGACTCGATCGCGGTCAACGGCTGCTGCCTCACGGTCGACGAGGTCGACCGCGTCGACGAGGTGCCCGTGGCCTGGGCGGCTGACCTGATGGCCGAGACGTTGCGCGCGACGTCGCTGGCGGACCTGGCCGAGGGCTCGCCGGTCAACCTCGAGCGCGCGATGGCGCCGACGACGCGGTTCGGTGGCCACATCGTGCAGGGCCACGTGGACGGGGTCGGGACCGTCCTCGCCCGTGACGAACAGCCGGGTACCGTGTTCTTCACGTTCCGGGCACCCGCCGACGTCAGTCGGTACCTGGTGCCCAAGGGATCGATCACGGTCGACGGGACGAGCCTCACGGTCGTCGACGTCACCGAGGACCCTGCCGGAGGCGCCCGCTTCCGGGTGGGGATGATCCCACACACGCTGGAGGCAACCGTCTTCGGAACCCGACAGGTGGGCGACCGCGTGAACCTCGAGGCCGACGTCATCGCGAAGTACGTCGAGCGCATGCTCGCCGGCGGCACGGCATCGCCGTACGCGCCTCCCAGCCAACCCGCCGAGTCGACCGTGTCAGAGGACTCCTGATGGCATTCGCCACGATCGAAGAGGCCATCGAGGTCATCCGGGCGGGTGGCCTCGTCGTCGTCGTCGACGACGAGGACCGCGAGAACGAGGGTGACCTCGTCCTCGCCGCCAGCGAGGCAACGCCCGCTGCGGTGAACTTCATGGCCACGCACGGCCGCGGACTCATCTGCATGTCCGTCGAGCCCCGACGACTGGACGAACTCCAGATCGCCCGGATGGTGCCGGCCCTCGGCGACCACGCCGAGACGAACTTCACCGTGTCGATCGACCTCGAGATCGAGGGCTCGACGGGGATCTCGGCGTTCGACCGTGCACGCACCATCCGCCACGTGCTCGACGCGAACGCGCGTCCCGACGACTTCCGTCGCCCCGGCCACGTGTTCCCGCTGCGCTACGTCGAAGGCGGCGTGCTCCGCCGCCCCGGCCACACCGAGGCGTCGGTCGACCTGGCCCGCCTCGCCGGACTCGAGCCCGCGGGCGTGATCTGCGAGATCATGAACGAGGACGGGACCATGGCCCGTCTGCCCGACCTCGAGGTGTTCTGCGAGAAGCACGACCTGCTGTTGATCTCGATCGCGGACCTGGTCGCGTACCGCCGCCGGACCGAGGCACTCGTCGAGCGCATCGTCGAGGTGCCACTGCCGACCCCGCACGGCACGTGGCAGATGGTCGGCTACCGCAACGTCCTCGACGGCAGTGAGCACGTCGCGATGGTCTACGGCGACGTCACCGTCGACGACGACATCATGGTCCGCATGCACTCCGAGTGCCTGACCGGCGACGTGTTCCGGTCGGCCCGGTGCGACTGCGGCGCCCAGATCGACCTGGCCATGGCGATGATCCGCGACGAGGGCCGCGGCGTGATCGTCTACCTGCGTGGGCACGAGGGCCGCGGCATCGGGATCCTCAACAAGCTCGCCGCGTACGCGCTGCAGGACGAGGGCGCCGACACGGTGGACGCCAACGTGTCGCTCGGCCTGCCGGTCGACTCGCGTGACTACGGGACCGGTGCGTCCATCCTCGCCGACCTGGGCCTGCACCGACTGCGCCTGCTGACCAACAACCCGGCCAAGCGGGCAGGCCTCGAGGGCTTCGGCCTCCACATCGTCGATCGGGTCCCGGTCGAGATCCGGCCCGGCGACGACAACGCGGACTACCTCCGGACCAAGCGTGACCGGATGGGGCACCACCTCAACGGCGACGGCGTGCACTCGACCGGCGTCGGTGACCTCGCCGTGCCCGTCGCGTCAGGCGTGCTGCATGCCGAGCCGTCCGGCCTGGCGATGGCTCCGCGCGACGACGTCCCGCTGTTGCGCGACGACCTGCGCGGGACGCTCGGTCCCTACCGTCGCGATGCCGCCATCACCACTCCGGTTGCCCCGGAGGACCAGAACCGCGATCCTGCACCACCACCGATGCCGGGCGCCGGCGACCGGATGCAGGACGGCCGCAGCAGCGAGCCGGGCACCGAGCAGGAGAAGAGCGCGTGAACGACATCACCACGACCAGCGGACGCCTCGACGCGGGGGGCCTGCGTGTCGGCATCGTCGCCGCCCGCTTCAACGAAGCCGTCGTCGAGCGCCTCGTCAGCGGGGCCATCGACGCACTCGTGCGCCACGGCGCCCAGGAGTCGGACATCCACCTCGTGTGGGTGCCCGGGGCCTTCGAGATCCCCGTCGTGCTCCAGCGCATGGCCGCCAGCGGACGCCACGACGCCATCGTGACGCTCGGTGCCGTCGTTCGCGGCTCGACCCCGCACTTCGACTACGTGTGTCGGGCGGTCAGCGACGGGGTTCGCGAGACGATGCGCGACCTCGGCGTCCCGGTGGCCTTCGGCGTATTGACCACGGACGACGTCGACCAGGCGCTGGTGCGCGCGGGCGGCGCGGA
>JBFJMP010000424.1:0-2731 GCA_041633895.1 Nitriliruptoraceae bacterium | reverse complement strand
CTTCACCATGAAGATGAAGTCCGTGATGGCGGGGGAGTAGACCGCGCCGCCGGCGCAGGGGCCCATGATCGCGCTGATCTGCGGGACCACGCCGCTGGCGCGGACGTTGCGGAGGAAGATGTCGCCGTACCCGCCGAGCGAGACGACGCCCTCCTGGATGCGCGCACCACCGGAGTCGTTGATGCCGATGACCGGCACGCCCATCTTGGCGGCGAGGTCCATGATCTTGCAGACCTTCTCGGCGAACACCTCACCGAGCGAGCCGCCGAACGCGGTGAAGTCCTGGCTGAACACGGCCACCCGGCGCCCGTCGACCGTGCCGTAGCCGGTCACGACGCCGTCGCCGAGGATGCGCTGGTCCTCGAGGCCGAAGCCCTTGGCCCGGTGCACGGCGAAGGCATCCGTCTCGACGAACGAGCCCTCGTCCATGAGGAGGTCGATGCGCTCACGCGCGGTGAGCTTGCCCTTGTCGTGCTGCTTGGCGATGGCTTCCTCGCCACCCCCCGACATGGCCTCGTCGTGGCGTCGGCGGAGTTCAGCAAGCTTGTCGGCGGTCGTGCGAGACACGGGATGCCTTTGTGAACGGGAGCGTGGCGAGAGCGGCGGCGCATCCTACCGTTGGGGCACATACCCCCCACAAGCGCGGCCAGCGCGCGAAGGAGCGGATCATGTCATCGACGGGTCACGACCGGCTCGCTGCCTACCTCGCGGGGCCGGCTGGGTTCTCCACGCTGGTCCACCTCGACGAGGTCGACTCGACCAACGACGAGGTCGCCCGGCGGGTCCGCGACGGCGGTCCCGCGGGACTGGTCGTCGTCGCCGATCGCCAGACGGCGGGGCGCGGTCGTTCGGGCGCGGAGTGGGTGGACGTCGACGGGGGCAACCTGTCCGTGTCCGTCGCCACGGGCGTCCCCGGCGAGGCGGCCACGCTCGTGCCGTTGGCCGCGGGGTTGGCGGTGACCGACGCGCTGAAGCGCCGCGGCCACCGGGCGATGCTCAAGTGGCCCAACGACGTGCTCGTCCCCGTCGGCGACGCGCTGGTGAAGGTGGCCGGCATCCTCGTGGACGCCCACGACCTGCGGGCGTCAGGCGGGCCGGCCTTCCTCGTCATCGGCATCGGCGTCGACCTCGACTGGCGCGGCGTCGAGCGCACGGGTGACGCCGCCTCGTGGACCTCGCTCGCCGAGGTCGAGGGCGACGACGTGGATCGCTGGGAGGTCCTGCACGACGTGTTGCGGGCCCTGGAGGCGTGGCTGTTGGACGTCCCGCAGGATCCGCACCGCCTGCTCGCGGCCTACAAGGTGCGGTGTGCCACGCTGGGCCAGCAGGTGCGGGTCGAGACGCCGCGGGGCACGGTCGAGGGCCACGCCCTCGACATCGACCCGACCGGTGGACTCGTCGTCGACACGGCCACCGGGCGGCAGGTCCTGATGGCCGGCCAGGTCCAGCACGTCCGTCCGGCCTGAGCCGCCGATGCCGGGCCGCGCGTCAGGCGGGGTCGGCGACCGGCAGGCGCAGCACGAACGTCGCGCCCGCCCCGAGCTCGAGCGTGAGGTCGCCCCCCATGGCGACGGCGAGCTCGCGCGCGGTGTGCAGGCCCAGGCCGGACCCGGGAGCGGGGGTGCGTGACCGCTCGCCACGCTCGAAGATGCGGGTCGCGTCCTCGGGGTGCACGCCCGGGCCGTCGTCGCTGATGCGCACCGCGACGACGTCGCCCTCGGGGCGTACGGACACCACCGTGCGTGTCCCGGCCGGGGTGTGGCGGGCCACGTTCTCGAGGACGTTGCCGAGCACCTGGTGGACCCGGTCCTCGTCAGCGGCCACCCGCGGGGTGTCCGGCGCGACCTCGGCCCTGAGCGGGTGGTGGGGCGACACGGTCTGGCCCTGCGCGACCAGGGTCGTGACGACCGCACCCACGTCGACGGCGGCGGGGCGCAGCGGGAGCGCGGGCGTCGGACCGAGGACGGCAGACGACACGTCCTGCACGAGCCGGTCCATGCGGCGGGTCTCGCGCTGGATCATGCCCAGCAGGTCACCTCGCCGGTCCTCGTCGAGGTCCTGCCAGCGGTCCGCGAGCAGGGACGCGAAGCCGTACAGGGCGGTCATCGGGGAACGCAGGTCGTGGGCCAGCACCTCGACGAGGTCGCTGCGCTCGCGCTCCTGCCGGAGCAGGGCATCCACCGTCGCGGTGGCCGACTCGCTGCGGCGCACCCGGTCCAACGCCAGGGCGGACTGCTCGACGAGCCAGGCCACGAGCCGAGTCGTGACGTCGTCGGTGTCGTCCGTCCCGATGGCGAGCGTCCCCTCGCGCAGTCGCCACACCCAGCCACCCGGCACACCACCCGGCCGCCGGTCACACACGGTGCAGCCTGCGGTCCCGCACGGCGACGTGGCTGCGGCGTCGGCGATCACGACGTGGGCGCAGGAGCCGTTGGCCAGGTCCATCGCCGCGTGGACGAGGACGGCAGCGGCGACCTCACTCGTCGTGGCGACGCCGAGTGCGTTGAGGTGACGGTGCAACCGTGCCACGCGGTCCAGGACATCGTGGCGCGTGTCGTCGATGGTCGTTTCAGGCATGCAAGGACCCGCCTCTACCGGCCGTCCGATGGCGGTTCGTGCATCCTGCGGACATTCCTGTCGGCACGGACGTCTCGCCACTCAAGTGCCGCGGTCGGGAAATGTCACGGCGAGTAGCCTGCCGGGGTCGACGACCACTCGGAGCCGACCCGTG
>JBFJMP010000423.1:0-2744 GCA_041633895.1 Nitriliruptoraceae bacterium | reverse complement strand
GCGGTCGTCGACCTCGCGGGCATGCGGGTGTCGACCCAGGATGCGGCGATCGCCGACGCACTCGTCGAAGCGGGCGGCCGACTCGTCCGCAACGCGGTCTCGATGACCCTGCGCCTCGGCGCCGACGACGATGGCGCACGGACCGACGACCGCATCGTCCCGTGGGATCGCGCGCCAGCCGCGGCGACCACGCCCGCAGCCCTTGCCAGGGCATCCGTCGCCGCGTACCCGCCCGAGCACCCGGACTTCGTGACGGGTGACGACGATGCGGCGAACGCGGCGGTCGGGATCGCCAGCATCCTCGCCGGTACCGCGATCGGTGCCTTCGACGCGGGCTGTTCCGCGGTCGCCCTCGACGGGACCGACGTCGTCGGGGCCATCCTCATCACCGTGGTTGCCGCCGATCCCGTGCACGACTGGGGCGGTGGCACCTGGATCGCGGACGTGTTCGTGGCCCCGTCACATGCTGGCCAGGGATTCGGGCGCGCGCTGCTGGACCACGCGATCGCGCGGTCGGTGGCCGCTGGGCACGAGTGGATGGGGCTCGCGGTCACGGTCGGCAACCCGGCCCGTCGCCTGTACGAGGCGGCCGGTTTCGTCACCGGCCGGACCAGCTGCGCCGTCGTCCTCCCGGGGCGTTCGGCATGACCGCCCCGAGCGGCGTCTTCTCGCCCTACCGCTTGGGTCCGGTCGACCTGCGCAACCGCACGGTCAAGGCCGCGACGTTCGAGAACCGCGCCCCGAAGGGCGCCGTGTCCGACGACCTCATCGCCTTCCACGAACAGTTCGCACGTGGCGGTGTGGGCATGACGACGCTCGCCTACGTGTCCGTGTCACCCGAGGGCCGGACCTATCGCAACCAGCTCGTCATGGCGCCCGACGTGGTGCCGGGGCTGCGGCGCCTGACCGACGCGGTCCACGCGCACGGTGCCGCGGCATGCGTGCAGCTCGGCCACGCCGGGTGGTTCGCGTCGCCGCACGTCACGAAGCAGAAGCCGCTGGGACCGTCGCGGACCTTCTCCCCGCGCGCCATGACGTTCTCGCGCGCGGCGACCGACGCGGACCTGGACCGCCTCCTCGGCGACTTCGAGCAGGCCGGTCGCCTCGCGGTCGAAGCGGGTTTCGACGCCGTCGAGGTCCACGTCGGGCACGGCTACCTGCTCAGCCAGTTCCTGTCGCCGTGGACCAATCGCCGACGTGACGGTCACGGTGGTGATGTCGCAGGTCGTGCACGGTTCCCGCGCCGGGCGATCGAGGCCGTGCGGGCCGGGGCGGGGGATCGACTGGCGGTCACGGCGAAGCTGAACATGGAGGACGGCTTCCGGTCCGGGCTGCAGGTGGACGACGCGTTGGTCGTCGCCCGCCTGCTGCAGGACGACGGCAACCTCGACCTGATCCAGTTGACCGTCGGGTTCACGGCGCGTACGCCCATGGCGCTGCTGCACGGCGACCCGCCGATCGCCGAGTTGGCGGACCTCGAGACGGCTGCCGTCCGCCGCATCGGCATGAAGGCGTTCGCCCGCCTGCTCATGGCCGACGTCCCGTTCGAGGAGGCATTCCTGCTCGCCACGGCACGCCGGTTCCGGGCCGAGCTCGACGTGCCGCTGTGCCTGTTGGGCGGCATCACGCGCCGCGACACGATGGATGCTGCGATCGACGACGAGGGCTTCCAGCTGGTCGCGATGGCGCGCGCCCTGCTCTACGACCCCGACCACGTCAACCGCCTGCGCGCGGGTGAGGTGGCCACCAGCGACTGCATCCACTGCAATCGCTGCATCGTCGAGATGGAGCGGACGGGCGCGCGCTGCGTGGTCGACGGGGCTCCCGGCGCCCCCTGATCGGCGGTCCACGTGGGCCAACTCCGTGCCCGGTCTCGCCCGTTCTGTCCGACTGGCCACCTGCGGGCCGGCGGCCACCTAGGTTGCCGTCACCGACGAAGGATCTGATCATGCGTCAGACGCGCCTCCGCCGCCTCGCTGCGGCCTCCGCCCTGGCCCTGCTGCTCGGCGCCTGCAGTTCCGGGGACGACGGACCCGAGGGCGACGGCGGGTCATCCACGGCGGAGCCGACGGCGACGGGCACGGAGCAACCCGACGCGTCGGGGAGCCTGTCCGACGAGGTCGTCGCGATCGGCGACACCGTGCGGATCGGGCTGATCAACATGGAGGACAGCCCGCTGCTGTCCGCCCCGGAGATCCGACAGGCGGCCGAGGCGGCCGTCGAGTACGTGAACGCCGAACTCGGCGGGATCGGCGGCGTGCCGATCGAACTGGTGTCGTGTGTCGTGACCTCTGCCGAGGACGCGCAGCGCTGCACCCAGGAGATGGCGGCCGACGACACGATCGTGTCGGTGATCAACGGCGTCAACGCGTTCAACGCGTTCTTCGACTTCTACGGGATGCTGGGCGGCAAGCCAGTCGTCGGCGGGGTTCCGCTCGTCGAGTCGGACTTCAACGAGCCGACCGCGCGGTTCTTCTTCGGCGGAGCGTTGTCGGCGTTCACCGGGATCGGCCGCTTCGTCGTCGAGGAGCTGGGCGCCGAGACGGTCGGGGTGCTCTACGGCCAGAACGCCGCGGGGGAGTCGTCGCGTCAGGCGATCGACACCATCTTCCAGGCCACGGGCGTCGACGCCACGTATGTGCCCGTCCCCACGCCGTCCACCGACGTCACGCCCCAGGTGACGCAGGTGGCGCAGGACTTCGACGCCGTGGTCGTGATCACGGCAGCCGCGGAGTGCGCGCCCG
>JBFJMP010000422.1:0-2753 GCA_041633895.1 Nitriliruptoraceae bacterium | reverse complement strand
GCGGGCGGTCCGGGTGGTCCCAGCGGTGACCAGCTCGCCGAGGTCCGGGCGGCCACGGCGAGGTTCCACCGCATGACCGTCGCGCAGGACGCCGGGTGGGACGTCGTCGCCGGGCTCGACCACTGCTTCGACAACCCTGGCGTCGGTGGGATGGGCTTCCACCTCATCAACACTGGCCTGTTCGACGCCGCCACCGATCCCACCCGTCCCGAAGCCCTCGTGTACGTGCCCGACACCCACGGCCGCCTCGCGCTGGCGGCCGTCGAATGGATCGTCCCGGCGGATGCATGGGAGGCGACCGGCCCGTCCGGCCCGCCCCGTGTGCTCGGTCAGGACATGCACCTGAACGAGGCGCTGGGAGTCTGGGTCCTGCACGCCTGGGTCTTCCGCAACAACCCCTCCGGGGTGCTCGAGGACTGGAATCCCACCGTGTCCTGCACCCTCTGACCCGAAGCCCGTAGCACGCCACACCCACGTGACTCGCGCCGTCGCGGCAGCCCCTTCGGGCGGTCGGCGGCGCGGTCGCGCCAGTCGACGCCCTTGACGCCCCGCCCCACCGCGCGCAGCATCGATGGTCAGCACCACCACACCAAGGGGGCACCCATGGCGTTCATCGACACCACTGCCGACGACGACGCGACCGGGGCCGTCGCCGACATCTACGACCGTGAACGCAAACGTCGCGGCTACGTCCCCGACTACGCGCGCGTCTTCGCGTCCCACCCGGCGGTCTTCGACGCGTGGTGCGATCTCATCGTGGCGATCGGTGGCACGCTCGACCACCGGCGCTACGAACTCGTGACCTTGGCCGCTGCCGGACGACTCCGCTCCAGCTACTGCTCCCTCGCCCATGGCACGGTGCTGCGCGACCGGTGGTTCGACCCCGACGACCTCACCGTGATCGCCACCGACCGGTCAGCCGCCGACGTCGACGAGGACACCCTGGACGCCACCGACCGCGCGCTGATGGACCTGGCAGAGCGGGTCGTGGCCGACGCCACCGCCATCACCCGTGCGGACATCGACCAACTCCGCGACCTCGGCATCCCCGAGGGCGAGATCGCCGGCGCGGTGATGGCCGCAGCGGCCCGGTGCTTCTTCTCGAAGGTGCTCGACGCCCTCGGCGCGGAGCCGGATCCGGTCTACCACGACCTCGAACCAGCGCTGCGCGACGCCCTGACCGTCGGCCGTCCCATCGCCCCGGCAACCTGACCGCGTCGCCCCTGACGTCGGCGGCCGCCCCGTCGCCCCCACGACGTGACGGCCACCCCAACGCCCCATGCCGTCAGGCGTGCTCGGTGACGAGGTAGATCTCGTCGGCAGCCATGCCGTGGCCCTCGCGGTGGACCCGGTCGACCGAGTCCGCGTCGGGCCCCTCGGCGAGGCAGAACACCTTGCCGGCCTCCTCGTCGACCCAGTAGTTGCGGTAGTGCACGCCGAACCTGTCCTGGATCTCGATGTCCTTCTTGTGTGCCTCCGCCAGCGCGTCGGCGGACACGCCGCCTTCCAGCGTGTGGACGTCCATGAACAGTGCCATCGGCTGCCTCCTGTCGTCGGTGGTGCTGGACGCTCTCGACGCTACGCCTGCCCCGACGCCGCGGGAAGCGCACGTCCGCTGGCGCCACGCCCCGTCGGCCGTCCGCCCGCCGCGCCAGGCAACCGGCTTGACTGCACATCATGGTCCACCTCGAACGCATCGTCACCGACCGCCTCGTCCTGCGCCCCAGCCGCCCCAGCGACGCGGTCGACCTCCACGCGCGCCGCAACGAGCCCGAGGTCGCGCGCTGGTCGTCCTGGTCGCTGCCGTTCCCGATGGAGCGTGCCGAGGCGATGGTCGCGGACACCGAACCGATCGACGGATGGCGGATGCTCGTCGTCACCGACAAGTCGACCGACGAGACCCTCGGTGACGTCGCCGTCGGCATGTCGTTCGACGATCGCGTCGCCGAGATCGGCTTCACGTTCGCGTCCCGGCACTGGGGCAACGGCTACGCGACCGAGGCCGCCAGCGCGGTCATCGACCACCTCTTCGCCACCACGAAGATCAGCCGCGTCACCGGCCAACTCCACCCGGACAACCTGCCCTCCGCACGCACCCTCGAACGACTCGGGTTCGTGTTCGAGGGCCACACCCGGCTGTCCTACTGGGTGGGCGACGACAACTCCGACGACTGGATCTACGGCCTCACCCGCGCCGACCACGAGGCCTGGCGCACGCGGCCGACCACCGCACCGCACGACGTCACGCTCGTCGAGATCACGCCGGACAACACCCACGCCGTCCAACGCCTGCGGACCCACCGGACGCAGGAGCGGATGGTCGCCCCGGTCCTCCAGTCCTTCGCCGACGCGCTCGTACCCGAGGTCGTGGACGGCGCCCCGCTCGTCCCGTGGCTGCGGGCCGTGGAAGCGGACGGTGACCTCGTCGGGTTCGTGATGGTCGCCGCGCCGACCGCCGCCCACCCGGAGCCCTACCTCTGGCGCCTGCTCGTCGACCGACTGCACCAGCGCCGCGGCATCGGTGACCGCATCATCGACCTGCTGGTCGAGCAGTGCCGCGCGTGGGCCGTCACCAGCCTGATGACGAGCTGGGTCGACGGCGTCGGCTCGCCCCGCCCCTTCTACGAACGTCGCGGCTTCGTGCCGACGGGCGACATCATCGACGGCGAGGTCGAGGCGCGCCTCACCCTCCCGTGACGGCCGACGAACGCGCGCCCCAGACGCCCGCCCCGAACGCCCCCGACCTCAGAGGG
>JBFJMP010000421.1:0-2756 GCA_041633895.1 Nitriliruptoraceae bacterium | reverse complement strand
CCGGTCGTCGACCTCGGTGACGTGCCCGCCGGACTCGACCACGGCGTCGATCGCGCCGTGGTCGAACAGCATCGCCACCTGGAGCCCGGAGATCGAGGTCGTGACGGGTTGCGCCCACGGACTGCGGTCGCCGTCGACGGCGCGCTTGAGCGTCGGGCACCCCGCGGGCTGCACGCCCACGAGTCGCGGCGGTGTCACGCCCGTACGGCGGTAACCGCGCCAGATCGATCCGAGGAGGCCCCCGCCGCCGACCGGGGCGTAGACCACGTCGGCGTCGGGATGCTCCTCGGCGAGTCCCATGCCGATCGTCTCGGCGCCCTGCATCGCCTCAGGTGCGAAGCGTGCACCGGTGAGGAAGGCGAGCCAGCCACGCTCCGCGGCCAGGTCGGCGATCCGCGGCGCGACCGACAGCCCGGACGCACCGTCCGAGCCCATGCCTCTCACGATGTGGGTGTGGCCACCCTGCGCCAGGATCTGCTGGAGCTTGCCGTCGACGATCCCGGACACGGTGAACAGCACGACCGGAAAGCCAGCCCGAGCTCCGTAGGCGGCGATCGCCGCCCCGCCGTTGCCCGACGACGTGCCGACGGCGCCGTGAAGGCCACGCTCGACCACCATGGACGCGGCGACTGACGCGATCCGGTCCTTGAACGATCCGGTCGGGTTCTGGTGCTCGGCCTTGACGTGCAACGAGCCGACTGCGAGCCGCGTCAACGTCGCACCGGCCACCGGGAGCAGGGGCGTGGCTCCCTCGCCCAGGGTGACGATGTTGCGAGCATCGGCGACGGGCAGGTCGGTGAGGTGGCGCCACATGCCTCCGACCGTGCCCGGGCCGCTGGTCCGATCGGTGGTCACCACGGGCGCTCCAGGTCGGGGTCGAAGGGCCAGAGGGGGCGCGTGATGTTGCGGTACGGCAACTGGGTCAGCTCGCTGTCGCAGGGGCCACGCGTGTCCATGTCGACGAGGACGCTGGCGATCGGCGCCCAGTACGCGCGGTAACCGCCGGCGGACTTCACCTGCACGAGGTCGTACGTGACGGGGTCCAGTCCGAGGCGGCGGTAGGGCTCGAGGTCCAGCTGCATCACCGGGTTCTCGGTGACGACGACGGTCTGGCTCGCGACCTCGAGGACTGCCGTACGTCCCGCGTCCACCCGGACGGGCGGGTACTGCGAGCGGTACGACCCACCCGTGATCCGGACCACGTGGGCGTGCACGTGAACGGGCTCGAACCAGTTCGGGCTCAGCGTCGCGCCGAGGTCCAGGTCGATGTCGCTGCCAGCCCCGGCTGCGGCGGCGATGTCGACCGCGCGCGGATCCGTGACCACCATCAGGCCGCGCAGGTCGCTGCCGCCCCGGACCATCTCGGTCAGGAGGGCGACGCTGTCACCGCGGCTGCCCGCACTGGGGCTGTCGGCGCCGTCGGCGAGCACGGCCACGCCATCCGAGTTGCGGTGACGGACGGCGATCTCGAGGGCTTCCACGACCGGTGTCTTGGTCACGGCGTACGTGGATCGGGCCGCCCACAGTTCCTCCGCCAGGCGATCGGCGCAATCCTGTGCGAGGGACGCGTCGTCGTCGGTGACCACGACGACGGACCAGCCGACGCCTGCCACGTCCATCCAGGGTTGCGTCGCGAAGATCGCGACGGAGACCACGCCGGGTTCGGCCTCCAGCTCACGAGCGCGGGTCTGGAAGTGGGCGAGCGGTCCGTCGGTTGTGTCATGGGCCTCGGCGGAGGTCATGACGGACAGGCGCCGTCGCCGGGTGACGGGACGAATCCGGCCGGCCAGTGTGTCTGCCAGCACCTCCATCGCACGGGCGCCGGTCTCGGCGATGTCGGTGTGCGGGCAGGTGCGGTAGCCCACGACCGCATTCGCGGCCCCGAGGATGGCGTCCGTGACGTGGGCGTGCAGGTCGTGGCTGACGACGACGGGGATCGACGGGCCGACGACGGCTCGGACGCGATGGACCAGGCGGGCCTCCGGATCGTCGCAGTCGGTGGTCGCCATCGCCCCGTGCAGGGACAGGAACACGCCGTCCACCGGGCCTGCGGACCGCGCGAGGTCGAGCAGGCGGGTCTCGATCTGGTCGTAGGCGTTGGCCTCGATCCGGGGGCCGCTGCCGCCGTGCGTGCGCAGCGTGGGGACCAGCGTGATGCCGCGATCGCGGGCCACGGCGGCGGCTCCCCCGAGCTCGCTGCCGTCGAGGTCGCGGAGCATCGCCGGACCCACGTGGATTCCGCCCCGCTCGAACGCGTCGAGGTCGGTCGTGCCGGGCACGAAGGAGTGCACCTCGTGCTGGATGCTCCCGACGAGAACTCGTGGCATGGTCAACGCTCCGGGGCGTGTGCGGCGGGCCGTGTGGCACCCGATCCAGCCACGATCTCGATGCTAACGTCCGGAACCAAGGGTTCGCGCAATGGAACTTGCGGCTGAAGTCTTGGGCAACCTAGGGGCTTGCGCCCGTCGTGTCGACCGCTTAGGTTTCCACCTAGCGAGAATGTGATCCCATTCAATGGAACAGCCGCCGGATGACTCCACGACCAGCTCCGCCTACTCGATCCGCGCGGTCGAGCGTGTGTGTGACGTGCTGGACCTGATCCAACGCCACCCCCAGGGCTTCTCGCTGACCGAGGTCATCGGGGCGACGGACATGCCCAAGAGCACGGCGTTCCGCTACCTGTCGACGCTGGAGGCCCGGCGCTACGTCGAACGCGACCTCGTGACCGGCCAACTGCGGATCGGTCCGGCGTTCCT
>JBFJMP010000420.1:0-2756 GCA_041633895.1 Nitriliruptoraceae bacterium | reverse complement strand
CGTGCGGCCCGAGGATCAGGCCCGCACGCACGAACAGGCAGCGGTCCCCGAAGGCCGCTTCCACGGCCAGTTCCCCGCCCCGCTTCGCCGCGGCGTAGTCGACGTCGCCCGCGTCGGGGTCGGCGTCGACCAGTGGCGCGGTCTCGTCGGCCCCGAGCGGCGTGGGGAAGGCGTAGACGGACCGACTCGACACGAGGACGTGGTGGCCGACGCGGTCGGCCAGCAGGTTGGCCGCATCGCGCACGACCCACGGGTCGGCCGACCAGGTGTCGACGACGAGGTCCCAGGAGTCGTGGCCCAGTGCGCCCAGGCCGCCGGGGGCGGTGCGGTCGCCGACGAGGCTGCGTACGCCGGCAGGGGCGGGGTGACGCCCGCGATTGACGACCGTGACGTCCCAGCCGCGCGCCACGGCGTCGTCGACCACCGCGCGTCCGACGAACTCGGTCCCGCCGAGGACGAGCAACGTCGGGGGCGTCGTCACCTCAGTGCGCCCCGTCCTCGTGCTCGCCGTCGTTGCGGTCGGGCGAGGGGACGTGCGACGGGTTGAACTCGTCGGGCTCGAGGTAGATCATCGTCGCCTCGGGCACCGCAGCGCGCATCGCGGTCTCGGCGGCGTCGATGACGTCGGTGACCTGGCGGAAGGTCATCGTGTCGGCGATGTCGACCTTGCCGACCACGAGCACCTCCTCGGGTGCCAGGTGCTGGGTACGCAGGTTCAGGATTCGTTCGACGCCGGGGGTGGCGCCGAGCGCGGTCCGCAACTTCTCGGCCTTCTCGTCCGTGGCCGCCTCGCCGATCAACAGGCTCTTCATCTCGATCGTGAGCACGACCGCGATCGCCGCGAGCAGCACACCGATCGAGGTCGTCCCGATCCCGTCCCAGATGGGATCCACCCAGTGGGACAGGCTCACCCCGATGAGTGCCAGCACGAGGCCGATCATCGCGCCGAGGTCCTCCAGCAGGACCACGGGGAGTTCGGGAGTCCGTGCCGTGCGGATGAAGGTCCACCACGACCGGGATCCCTTGAGCGGGCGGGACTCCACGATGGCCGTGCGGAACGACGCGCCCTCGAGGACGATGCCGAACGTCAGCACGCCCACGGCGATCCCGAAGGACTCGATCTCGTGGGGGTGGCGGATCTTCTCGATGCCCTCGTACAGCGCGAACAGCCCACCCAGCGAGAAGAGCACGAGCGCCACCACGAAGGACCAGAAGTAGCGCTCACGTCCGTAGCCGAACTGGTGCGTACGGGAGGCGTCCCGCCGCGCCCGCGCCCCACCGAGGAGCAACAGGCCCTGGTTCGAGGTGTCGGCGACCGAGTGGATCGACTCGGCGAGCATCGACGACGCACCCGTCAGGATGAACGCCACGAACTTCGCGATGGCGATCCCGCCGTTGGCGGCCATCGCGGCCAGGATCGCCTTGCGGCTGCCACCTGCGGACATGGGTCCTCCGTCGGACTCGGCCATCGCGCCGATGCTAGTGACCGAATCCCAGACGACGATGAGGGGACGACGGCGAGGGAAGGACCGCGGTGCCTCGTGCGTTGCCCTTGGTCCCCACAACCACCACCGGAGTGATCCATGGCCACCGCAATCTGGAACGGCACCGTCATCGCCAAGAGCGACGACACCGTCATCGTCGAGGGCAACCACTACTTCCCGCCCGCCGACGTCGACGAGACCCTGCTGCGCGCGGCCACGACCACGTCCGTCTGCCCCTGGAAGGGCACCGCCGCCTACTACGACATCGTCGTCGACGGCGAGGTCAACGCTGGCGCCGCCTGGTACTACCCGGCGCCCAAGGACGCGGCGGCCGAGATCAAGGACCACGTGGCCTTCTGGAAGGGCGTCGAGGTCATCGACTGACCGCACACGACGGCAGGGCCTGCCCTCGGCAGCGCTAGCCTCGGGCGGGTCCACTGCTGTCTCCACCCGTTCGGACCCGCCCGTGAGCAAGAAGCACGAACTCGCCGTCACCCCCATGAGCGAGGACGTCTCGGCCTGGTACAACGAGATCGTCTTCAAGGCCGAGTTGGCGGACAACGGTCCGGCCAAGGGCACGATGATCATCCGCCCGTACGGGTGGCGGATCTGGGAGCTGCTGCAGGCCCAGTTGGACCAACGCTTCAAGGACACGGGGCACGTCAACGCGTACTTCCCGCTGTTCATCCCGATGTCCTACCTCGAGCGTGAGGCCCACCACGTCGAGGGCTTCGCGCCCGAGCTCGCGGTCGTCACGCACGGTGGCGGCAAGGAGCTCGGCGAGCCCCTCGTCGTGCGCCCCACCTCCGAGACCGTGATCGGGGAGACCTACGCGAAGTGGGTCAACAGCTACCGCGACCTCCCGATCCTGATCAACCAGTGGGCCAACGTCGTCCGCTGGGAGATGCGTCCGCGCGTGTTCCTGCGCACGACGGAGTTCCTCTGGCAGGAGGGCCACACCGCCCACGTCGACGAGGCGGAGGCGATGGAGGAGACCCTGAAGATGTGGGAGGTGTACGCCGAGTTCGCCCGCAACGTCGCGGCCATCCCCATGGTCAAGGGCGAGAAGACGCCGGGCGAGCGCTTCGCCGGTGCCGTGCGCACGTACACCATCGAAGGGATGATGCGCGACGGCAAGGCCCTGCAGTGCGGCACCTCGCACTACCTCGGGACGAACTTCGCCGAGGCGTTCGGCATCGAGTTCCAGGACCGCGACGGCGAGCGCAAGCACGCCCACACCACGTCGTGGGGCATGTCGACGCGCATGGTCGG
>JBFJMP010000419.1:0-2763 GCA_041633895.1 Nitriliruptoraceae bacterium | reverse complement strand
TCGAGGTGTCCTGCCGCCGCTGCGGCGTGACGTCGGGCCTGTCGGTCGGTGACGCCCTCGGGATGCTCCGACCGCCGTTCCTGCTGAACCCGCTGACCGGCACGATGTTCGCACGCTGCCCGTCGTGTGGTCGGCGCTCGTGGCTCGATGCCTCGACCGGGCAGGCCCTGCGGGCCGTCCTGAACCGTGCGCCGGGTCCGCGCAGGTGAGTTGGCGCACGCTCACCGCGGTCGCGGTCACGACCCTGACCCTCGCTGCCGTCAGCGTGGGGACGATGGCCGGTGCCGAGAGTGACCTGGCCACCGCTGCGGCGCCCGGGCCGACATCACCTCCGCCGGTGACGCCGACACCGACGCCGACGCCGGACGCGCCGCCGGCCCTCGACGTCCGGCCCGCCCTGCCGACCGAGGCGGTCGATGCCGCCGTCGAACGCTTCCTGGCGACCGTCGACTCACCCGAGGGTTGGCTCGTCGCGGCGGAGCCCGGCGCCGTGGTCGGCACCGACGGTCGCCTGTGGACCTACTCCGTCGAGGTGGAACCGGCGACCGGTCGCACGCTGGACGAGGTCATGGCCGTGGTCGTGCCGACCCTCGAGGACCCGGACCGTGGCTGGACGGCGGACGGGCGGCGTCGCCTGCAACGCGTGGGATCACCGACCGAGGCCGACATCCGCGTCGTGCTCGCGACACCCGACACCGTCGACACCGCGTGCGCGCGGGCCGGCAACCGCACGAACGGCATCTACTCCTGCTGGGACGGCGGCCGGGCGATGCTGAACCTGATGCGGTGGGAGGAGGGGGCGCGCGACTTCGACGACATCGACGTCTACCGCACCTACCTCGTCAACCACGAGGTCGGCCACGGCCTCGGCCTCGGCCACGTCGACTGCACGACGGCAGACGCCCCGGCCCCGGTCATGATGCAGCAGACCAAGTCGACCGGGGCGTGTGAACCGAATGGCTGGCCCTCTCCCTGACGGATCAGGGGAGGTGCTCGACCTCGACCTTGCGGCTGTGACGCGGCTGGCCCTCGCCCCGCGCCTCTTCACCGCGACGGGTGCGCTTGCCGGCACCGCCGTCGCCGTTGCCGTTGGAGTCGTTGGTCGGTGAGCGCCCGCCCGAGCGGCCGCCGCTGGAGCGCCCGCCGCTGGAGCGTCCCGAGTTGGAACGGCCACCACGCGAACGGTTGCCGCTGTTGCGGTTGTTCGACGAGCGGTCGTCGTCGCGGTTGCCGCCGGAACGCTGGCGGTCGCCGCGGTTGCCGGACTCGCCACGGGCGGAGTCGTCGTTGCGGTCGCGACCGCGGTCGCCGCCATTGGAACGGCCGCCGTTGCCGTTGCCGTTGCCGGTGTCGTCGGAGCGACGCGAACCGGCGCGGGCGCGCGTGCGGGGCTTGGGGGCGGCGGAGTCGCCGGAGTCGTCCTGGCGGCCACCGCGTGAGCGCCCGGAGTCGGACGAGCGCCCGGAGTCGGACGAACGGGTGGAGTCGGACGACGACGTCGAGCGGGTGCGCGTCCGGGTCCGGGTGCGCGTGCCGCCGGAGCTGTCCCCGGACCTGTCCCCGGAGCGCGACGAACCGGCGTCGTCGGGGCGGGACTCGGAGCGGGCTTCCGAGCGAGCCTCGCCCTCGGCGCGACGCGGACGACGCGATCCCTCGGTGCGGTTGCCGTCACTGCCGGCGCGCGACTTGGGACGGCCGTCGCTGGATGCCTTGCGGCCCGACGGGCGTGAGCCCTCGGTGGCGGCGTCGTCGCGGGACGAGTCCGACGTCTTGCGGTCGTCGCGCGATCCACCGCGGGACGAACCACCCTTGCCGCCGTCGCGCGACGAGCTGCCGCGCGACGAACTGCCGCGCGACGAACCACCCTTGCGGTCATCGCCGCGCGACGAGCTGCCCGAACGCGACGAGCTGCTGGAGCGGGACGAGCTGCCCTTCGACGCGCGGACCAGGTGGTCCCACGGCGTCTCCTCGGGCAGGTCGAACATCTCGGTGAGGGTGTCGGAGGTGGAGAACACCTCGACGGTCTCACTCTCGGCGTTGACCGCCTTGCGGATGACGTTGAGGCGGTCGACCTCGTTGAACTCGGCGAACGTGACGGCCACACCGGACGAGCCGGCGCGGGCGGTGCGCCCGATGCGGTGCAGGTACATCTTCTCGTCGTCAGGGCAGTCGTAGTTCACGACGTGCGTGACGTTGTCGACGTCGAGGCCGCGCGCGGCGACCTCCGTGGCGACCAGGATGTCGGCCTTGCCCGCGCGGAAGCGGTCGAGGTTCTTCTCGCGCGTGGACTGGCGCAGGTCGCCGTGGACTGCGATCGCGGAGAGGTTGAGGTCCTCGAGCTCGCGCACGAGGCGGTCGGCCATGTGCTTGGTCCGGGTGAACACGAACGCTCCACCCCGACCCTCGGACTGCATGATGCGCGCGAGGACGCGGGGCTTGTCCATGCGGTGGACGAGGAAGAAGTGCTGGTCGACGGTCGGTGCCGTCTCGTGCAGTTCGGCGTCGGCGCGCATGAACGTCGGCTTGCTCATGAAGCGACGGGCGAGCTTGACGATCACCGACGGCATCGTGGCCGAGAACAGCAGCGTCTGGCGCTCCTCGGGCACGGTGGACAGGAGGCGTTCGACGTCGGGCAGGAAGCCCATGTCGAGCATCTCGTCCGCCTCGTCGAGCACGACGACGTGGACGTTCGACAGGTCGAGGTTGCCGCGGTTGAGGTGGTCCAGGGTGCGCCCCGGCGTCCCGACGACGACGTGCACGCCG
>JBFJMP010000418.1:0-2779 GCA_041633895.1 Nitriliruptoraceae bacterium | reverse complement strand
TTCGGTTCCGACTCGAACGTGACCCCGATGTCGCCGTGGGACGCGGTGCACGCGGCCGAGCACCGGCGGGTGCCGGGCCACGCCATCACACGACTCGAGGCGATCTCGGCCTCCACGTTGGGCGGGCGGCATGCGGCGCGCCAGGAACGCTTCGTCGGCGGCGTCCGGGCCGGCATGCGAGCGGACCTCGCCGTGTGGGAGGGCGACCCGTTCCAGGCCGACGACCCGCGGGGCGCACGCGCGGTGTTGACCCTCCTGCGTGGCCGCACCACGCACGGCAACGCGCCGTTGCCGTCCTGGCGGGACAACTGAGCGCGCAGGCTGCGCGGTGGGTGCCCCGCCGGCGTGCGCTCGTGGCACCTCGGTTGACGAACCATGTCCTCGCGGTGCAAGGTGGCGAGGTTGCCAACGGGACACGATCGAGGGACAGGCCAGGCGGGAGCGGCTGTGGTGTTGCGGCCTTCGGGCTGCTGTCGGGGGAGACCCGCACCCGGGCGTGTCCGGCTTGTGTCTCGGCCCGTGTTCCGGGTCCACCCGCTCAGTAGACAACATGTTCGGTCCCGCCACTTCGAACATGGCCCCAACGGCGGGTCGTATGGCCCGGAGGTCACACGAGGACCCCGACCACCAGGTCGGGGTCCTCGTCCGTTCCGTCGCGCGCGGCGGTGGTGTCGTGCCGGTTGCGCACGGACGCGTACCCTCCGCGCCGCGGTGACACCACGGTGATGTTGCATCGCCCCGACGCCTCTGGTACCAACCGCGACCATCGCTCCGTCGACCCGGGGCAGACGCAGGAGAACGCCCATGGCCCGTCGTGCGCGACGAGATGACGAGGACGCCCTCGACCCCGTCGAGGCCGCGGACGAGGTTGCCGCGGACGAGGACGACCTCGACGGGTTCACCGACGTCGAGGACGACGACGAGGACCTCGACGGCGACGAGGACGACGAGCTCGACGAGGACTTCGACGACGCCGATCCCGCGGACACGGACGTCGATGACCCGGTCGGCTCCGAGGACGACGTCGTCACACCGCTGCTGCTCGACGAGGACGACGTCGCCGAGGTCGTCGCCGACGACGACGACGAGGACGGCGAGGACGACGAACTGCGCGACGGCGAGTTCATCTGCCGGTCGTGCTTCATGGCCAAGCGCGAGAGCGCACTCGTGGACGCAGACCTGATGCTGTGTCGTGATTGCGCCTGAACCGACGCAGGACTCCGACCCGCAGGCCGACGCGACCTCCACGTGGTCCGCATGGCCGTCGTGGCTGCTGGCCGCAGCCGGGGGCCTCGCCCTCTACCTGTCGCACCCTGACGCCGAGATCCGCGTCCTGGCCTTCGTCGTGCCGGCCCTGTTCGCCTCCGCCGCGTCCCGGCAGCACGCCGGCCGACGTTCGGCACTCCCGGCCGCAGCCGCCTTCGGGATGGTCGCCTACGGCCTGATGTTCCGCTGGCTCATCCCGTCGGCTGGCTACGCCGCGTGGGTGCTCCTCGTCGTCGTGCACGTCCTGTGGCTGTGGGGCCTCGGCTGGCTCCTCGCACGGCTGCGGCGGTGGCCGGCCTTCCCGCTCACGGGGGCCCTCGCGTGGGTCGGGATCGACGCCTGGCGCGCCACCGTGCCCCTTGGCGGGTTCGCGTGGGGCACGCTGGGCACCTCCCAGGTCGGCGTCGACTGGATGGTCCCCATGGGGCGCATCGCGGGCGAGAACGCCATGACGCTGTTCGTGGTGCTGATCTCCCTCGGATTGCTGCTGGCGGTCGAGGGCCCGCTCGCCGCAACCCGCGACGCGGCCGGTCGGATCCGGCTGGAGCGGGTCCGATCGACGCTCGGGGCCGGTCAGGTCGGCGTCGCCTGGCTGGCCGGTGGGGCGCTCGTCGTCACCCTCGCCACGGTTGAACCGCCAGCCGAGGACGGGGTCGCGCAGGTCGCCATCGTCCAACCCTGGGACGAGGAGTTCTGGCAGGGCAGTGACCTCGCCCTCGACGAGGTGGTGGCCTCGAACGCGCTCGACCTCACCCGGCAGGCCGTGGCCGAGGGCCCGTTGGACCTCGTGGTCTGGCCGGAGTCGACGATCGACGCCGACCCGTCCCGATCCGCGGTGCTCGCGACGGTCGTCGAGCAGGCGGGGATGCTGACCGACGGCCACCTGCTGGCCGGCATGAACCGCAACGGTCCGCGCCCGCGCACGTTCCTCAACACCAGCGCCGTCGTGGACGCCACCGGCGACATCGTCGGCAGCTACCAGAAGCGCCACCTCGTCCCGTTCGGCGAGTACGTCCCCGCGCGCTCCCTCATCGGGTGGTTCCCGGGGCTCGAGCAGACCCCCAACGACGGCGTGCCCGGTGCCGATCGTCAGGTCGTGGAGGTCGGCGGGTTGCGGGTCGCGGTCGCGATCTGCTTCGAGTCCCTGTTCGGACCCCTCGTCCGCGAGAACGTGCTCGCGGGGGACGAACCCGCGCAACTGCTCGTCGTGTCGACCAACGACGTGTCGTTCAAACGCGTCGACCAGCCCGCACAGCATCGCGACCAGAGCCGCCTGCGGGCCATCGAGACCGGCCGTTGGGTGGTGCACGCCTCGGTTGCCGGCGGCTCGACCGTCATCGACCCCTCCGGTGGCGTGCACGAGGTGTCCGACCTGTTCGAGGCCGAGTACCGTCGCGTCGAGATCCCACTCGTCACCGGATCAACGCCGTTCCTGCGCACGGGGGACTGGCTGCGACCACTGACCATGCTGCTCAGCGCCGTGGCGGCACTCGCCCTCGCCCTCATGAGCCGC
>JBFJMP010000417.1:0-2788 GCA_041633895.1 Nitriliruptoraceae bacterium | reverse complement strand
GGTCCGCGGCAGGGCGTCCTCGAAGACCACCATCGAGCCGACGACGTCCGTGCCGCCGAGGTGCGAGATGTCGTAGCACTCGATCCGCAGCGGGGACTGGTCCAGTTCCAGTGCCTCCTGCAGCTCACGCAGGGCCTGCGAGCGAGCGTTGAAGTCACTGGCGCGCTTCAGGCGCTGGCGCTCGAACACCTGGCGCGCGTTGTCCTTGACCGTCTCGAGCAGGGTGACCTTCTCACCGCGCTGGGGCACGCGGATGCTGACGCGCTCGATCCTGCGCCCCGGGCCCTCGTGCGCGTCCCGTCGCATCTCCCCCAACAGGGTGGACAGGGCCTCCGCGTCGTCCGGCATCACCTCGGACACGATCAGGGGTGGCACGTCGTCGCGTTCGCTGTACAGCTGCAGCAGGAACGACGTCAGCAGCTCCTCGGCGGTCAGGGGCTCCACCTTGTCGACCGTCCAGCCCTTGCGCCCGACGACCCGTCCGCGTCGCACGAAGAAGGCCTGGACCGCGGCTTCGATGTCGTCCTCCCACACGGCGACCGCGTCGAAGTCCTCGGGACGTGACGACGCCATCTGCTGGCGGGCCAGGGCCTTGCGGGCGTCGAACAACTGGTCCCGCATCCGTGCCGCAGCCTCGTAGTTCTGTTCGGCCGCGGCGTCCTCCATGTCCTGTTCGAGGCGCCGGATGACGGGCTCGGTGTTGCCGTCGAGGAAGTCGGCCAGTCCGTCGACCAGTTCCCGGTGTTCGGCCGCGGACACCTCACCCGTGCACGGGGCGGCGCACTTGTCGATGTGGAAGAACAGGCAGGGGCGGTCGGTGCGAGCCGCGCGGTCGAAGACGCCCTGGCTGCACGTGCGCACGGGGTACAGCCGCAGGAGCAGGTCCAGCGTCTCGCGGATCGCGTAGGCGTGGGCGTAGGGACCGAAGCGGCGGTCGCCCTTGGCGACCTTGCCGCGTTGGACCCGTGCCCGTGGCACCTCCTCGGAGGTGGTCAGGACCAGGTGGGGGTACGACTTGTCGTCCCGGTAGCGAACGTTGTAGCGGGGACGGTGCTTCTGGATCAGTGTGTACTCGAGGTGGAGTGCCTCGACCTCGTTCTCGACGAGGATCCACTCCACGGATCGCGCCGCCTCGAGCATCGCCCGCGTGCGTGGGGCGATGTTGTGCCACGCCTGGAAGTAGTTCGCCAGCCGTGCCCGGAGCGAGTTGGCCTTGCCGACGTACACCACGCGGCCGTGGCGATCCTTGAACTGGTAGCACCCCGGCTCGTCAGGAATCGTGCCGGGGGCGGGGCGGAAGCTCAGGGCGGGGTTGTCCACGCCGCGACCGTACCCGCCACCCGGGACGTCCCGTCCGACCGTGCCTACAGGTCGGACGACTCCAGCAGTGACCGGACCGTGGCATGTGACACGGCGGCACGACCGCCGACGACGCGCCACGACGTCCACGCGCCGTCCTGCTCGGCGAGCAGCGACCTGGTGGGCGTCGGCACGGTCGTGCGAGACGTCAGCAGCAGGACGCCACCACGCCCGATCGCCGCGGGGCCGGCCGCCAGGGCGTCCGGGAAGTCGAGGCCGGTCGCGATCAGCACCGAGCCGGAGTCGGCGCCCCGGTCCACCGCCGCCTCGGCGAGCCGCGCCGCGGTCGCGTACCGGTCGTCGCCGGCAAGTCGGCGCACCTTCCCGGCGGGCACCGTCTCGCGGACGATCTCGTCCGACAGCGCCCCGACGCCGCCCGCGACCATCACGTCGTCAGGCGCCCAGTCGGCGATGGCGGCCGCCGTGGGTTCGGCGACGCGTCCCGGGTGTGCGAGGAGCAGCGGCACGTTCGCGTGGCCGGCCAGCGGGCCAGCGGCCAAGGCGTCCGGGAACGCCGTCCCCACCGCGACGATGACCTCGTCGACGGGGCCGCCCCAACGACGGACCGCCTCGTCGGCGAGGAGTGCCGCGGTCTCGTAGCGGTCGGCCCCACCGATACGGGAGACGTTGAACCCCTTGGCCCGCAGGGCGTCGGTGACGTCCCCGTCCACGGCGGCGGTCCCGCCGGCGATGATCACCCGCGTCACGCCGAGTCGACCCAGTTCCGTCGCGACCGCGTCGTCGAGACGCGTGGGCGGGGTGAGCAGGAGCGGTCCGTCGACCGCGTCCGCGACCTGCACTGCAGCCAATGCGTCGGGGAAGTTCGTCGACGACGCCAGGACTGCCGTGGCTGCGGTGTCGAAGGTCTGTTCGGACAGGCGGGTCGCCGTCAGGATCCGGTTCGCGCCCGCGATGCGGGGGTCCACCTGCAGTGGGCCCGTTGCGTAGTCCCGGCCGACGAGGCCGTCGCTGGACTCGCTGGTCACATGCACCCAGTACGTGGCGGGCAGGCGGTCGGTCGCGTCGAAGGTGACGCGGTTGGTGCCCGCCTGCTCGGACACCTCGGCGAGGACCTCGCCGTCGTAGCCGGTGCGGTCGTCGTCGAGTGCCACCGTGGTCGTGGTGCCCGGAGTGCGGGTCGGATCGACCCACGTGATGTCGAAGGTCGGACTCGCGGCGTCGTCCGCCGCGATGCGCAGGTCGTGGAGGTACCAGCGATACGCCGACGGCGCCTCGTTGGGGTCGAAGCGCAGGTACGTCAACGGCGCCTCACGCGCCCACGTCGGGTCCTGCTCGACGGGGACGCTGCTGCACGCGCCCGGCTGGGTCACACCGACGTTCGGCTCGGCCGTTGACCGGAACACAGGATCGTGCGACACGTCGGCCATGTCGTACGTGTACTCGTTGCGGTGGGTGAAGAACACGAACT
>JBFJMP010000416.1:0-2789 GCA_041633895.1 Nitriliruptoraceae bacterium | reverse complement strand
GCCCGGCCGCCAGCGCCACCACCGCGCCGAAGGCCAGCGCCCTGGTCGCCAACGGTCCGAGCTCGGCAAGCGCCGCCGCCCCGGCCAGGACCGCGGCCGGAAGTGCCAGCCGCAGCGTCCAACGCACCTGTGCCCGTCGCTGCGCAGCCGATGGGTGCGGGACGAGTGTCGTCAGGTCGGGGTGGACCGGGAGCAGCAGGTCCAGCAGGCGGTCGAGTTCCGGTCCGGGCCGCATGAGGGGCACGGCCACCCGGCGCGCCTCGACGTTCGCCGAGCCGCCACCCGCGGTCCGGACGTGGACGGACACGGCACCGAGTGCACGGCGGAGCCAGTTCTGCCGGATGACGACGACCTGCACGCGGCGTCGGGGGAACACGGTGACGCGGTTCGTCAGCAGCCCGCGACGGACGACGATGTCGTCACCGCGCCGGGACACCCGGTACCCGCCGTCGCGGACGATCGTGGTGACCACCGCCGCGACGAACGCCCCGACCGCGAGCAGGACGGCCAGGGTCGCACCGCCCAGCCCCGCAGCCGTCTCGGCCGCCACGTCGCCGGCACCGACGTCCAGGAGGGTGTCGTAGATCGCGAACAGCACCACCGGCAGTGCCAGCAGCTGGGCGCCCGTCAGCGCCGACAGGGCCAACATCCCCATGCTGACCTCGGTGACGGTCTCCTCGGCTGTGGGCGGGGGCAGTGGCACGACGATGTCGGCGCCCTCGGTCGTGTCCACCGGCATGCCGGCCGTCGCCATGGCGACGAGCGGCCCCGCGGCGACCGCGCGCACCGCGGCCTCCAACGACTGGGCCATCCCGAGCTCGATGCCGTCGAGCTCCACCTCGGTCTCGCTGCCCTCGCTCGCGGTCTCCATCCGCAGCGTGGCGAGGCCGAAGATGCGCTGGAGGAGCGACTGCTCGATCTCGACCTGCTGCAGGCGAGTGGCGTCCAGCGCCCTAACGCTGCGCTGCATGACGCCCTGTTCGACGCGGACCACGCGGCCGTCGAACCCCCAGCGGAACGCGTACCAGGAGACCGCCTGGATGGCGAGGGCGAAGGCGGCCAGGACGGGGATGAAGAGGGCGAGGGCCGCACCTCCGGATCCGATCGTGGCGACGAGGATGACCAGGATCGTCTGTGGTCGCAGGGCCAGAACCATGCTCAGCGCGGGCAGCCGACGGGGCGCCGACTCCGGCGGATCCCAGGCGTCAGACGGCATCGTCGGGGCCTTGCGTTCCGACCGCCGTGGCCGTCCGCTCGAGGAGGTGGGCACGGAGGGCCCGGGCGGTCTCGGCCTGCAGGCCGGGCACCTGGATCGTCACCGACGCGGTGTTGACCACGACACCGGTCATGCCGAGCAGGCGGTCCAACGGCCCGTCGTGCAGGTCGATGTGCTGGATGCGGTAGTACGGGATGGTGGTCGTGCGCTGCAGGACGATGCCCTGCTGGTACTCGATCGCGTCGTGGGTCAGCAGCCAGCAGGTCCGGCGGTACCGCAGCCGCGGGAGCACCGACACGGCCGCGGCGCCGAGGCCTGCGACGACGACCGGAGCGGCCCAGGCCACCCCACCTGCCAGGCCGGCCAGGACGAGTGCCGGGACGAGGAACGCGATGAACGGGATCGCGGCGGCGATCCGCCACACGTGGACGATCTGCGGGGACAGCGGCTGTGGCCCGCTCGGCGGCTCGGCGCTCATGCGTCCAGCGCCCCCTGCATGGCCCGCAGTTTCACGCGCGTCTCCTCCAGCTCGTCCTCGGGCAGCGATCCGGCCACGATCCCGGCACCCGCGAAGAGGCGGGCTCGCGCCCCGGACAACTCGGCGCAGCGCAGTGCGATGCCGAACTCCCCGTCTCCGTCGGCCGTGGCCCAGCCGACCGGACCGGCGTAGCGACCGCGGTCCATGCCCTCGAGTTCGCGGATCATGCGCACGGCCGCGTCACGGGGCGTCCCGCCGACAGCCGCCGTCGGGTGGAGACGACCGGCGAGTTCGAGGACCGAGGTGGCCTCGTCGTTGAGGCGCCCGGTGACCTCGGTCGCGAGGTGCTGGACGTTGTCGAGTTGCAGGAGGAACGGCTCGTCGGAGCCGTCGAGGTCGGAGCAGGTCCCGCGCAGGGCGTCGAGGACGGAGCGCGCCGCGAAGTCGTGTTCGCGACGGTCCTTGTCGGAGGCCAGCAGGGCGGCTCCGAGGTCACGGTCGTCGTCGGGAGTCGCGCCGCGGGCGGTCGTCCCGGCCAGTGCGAGCGAGGTCACGTTGCGCCCCGCTCGTCGCACGAGCAGCTCGGGGGTGGCCCCGATGAGGTCGTCGACGAGGAAGGTGAAGCAGTCCGGGAACCGTCGTGCCAGTCGCGTGGCCAGCCACACCGGATCGAACGGTTCCTTGGACCAGACGGCGTGGTCGCGCGCGAGGACGACCTTTTCGAGTTCGCCTGCCTCGATGCGCTTGGTCGCCGTGGCGACGGCCTCGAGCCAGTGCACCTCGGGCATCGAGGACCCGGCGAACCGCACGCGATCGCGCAGGGGGTCGACGTGGCTCGTCCCGGCGGGGCCCGGGACGTCGTCGGCGAGGTCCGGCCCGTCGATCCGCGTCAGCCACGTGCTGCCGTCACGTCGCCCCACGATCCGGCGTGGGACGTGCAGGACCGATCCTGTCGTCCGCTCGTCGAACGTGAAGGAGGAGAACCCGACGAGGCCCCCGCCCGGCACGCCGACCGGGTCGTCGACCAGTGCGCCGGCGGCGATCTGCGCGAGGGTGTCGGCGGCCCGCTCGAAGCGTTCGGGGCCGGTGCCGAGG
>JBFJMP010000415.1:0-2806 GCA_041633895.1 Nitriliruptoraceae bacterium | reverse complement strand
GACCGACCCGACGTCAGGTGGTCACTCGCTGATCCACACCGAGGTGAGGAACAGTCGCGACAGTGGGTCGGCCGTGAAGCCCTGGATGTTCGGCTGCAGCGCCGGACCCTTGAGCACGCCACCGAGGACGATGCGCGCCTGATCCTCCTGGCCACGGGCCTGGATCTCGAACAGGGCGTCGCGGTACTCGGCGTCGTCGACGATCGACGGTGCCGCGTCCATCAGCGCGCGGACGTCGGGCTGCGACTCGATCCAGCCCATCGACGCGCCGTCGGACTGGTCCCAGCCCTCGGAGACCTGCGCATACGCGTAGGGCTCGAAGGTGGCGGCACTGTGGCCGATGGTGAAGTCCATGTTCTCGTAGAACCGCTCCAGCCACGTACCGACGTCCATCGACTCGATCTCGAGCGTGATCCCGACCTCGGCCGCGGCGGCGGCGACGAGCTGCGCGATCAGGGCGTACTGCGGACCGAGGTCGGCGTGGACCATGATCGTTCCGGTGACGCCACCATCCCCGTAGCCGGCCTCCTCCAGGAGACGACGAGCCTCGTCCTGGTCCTGCTCGTTGAAGGTCATCGCGTCGGGGTTGAACAGCTCGTCCTCGGGCGGGACGATGGTCGACCGGATCGTGCTGAAGCCGAACAGGGCCGTCTGGATCGCCTGGCGGTCGATCGCGTGGCTCAGCGCCTGACGAACGCGGACGTCATCCCACGGCTCGACCCGGGTGTTCAGGCGCAGGTCGTACACGCCACCCTCGGACACGGGCAGCTGCATGCCCTCGTTCTGGAGTCCTTCGACGTTGCTGAAGGACACCGACGGCGCGATCATGTCGATCTCGCCGTTCGTGAGCTGCAGGATCTGCGTGTTCGCCTCGGGGACGACGTTGAACGTCACCGAGTCGAGGTAGGGCAACCCCTCGGCCCAGTAGTCCTCGTTCTTCACGAAGACGATGTTCTCGTTCCGGTTCCATTCCTGGAGCTTGAAGGGGCCGGTGCCGTTCGGGGCGTTGTCGTAGTCCGCGTCCGGGTCAGCCTGGACGATGTAGACCTTGACGAGGCCCTGCAGGATCGAGCGGTCGGGCGCGGACAGGGTCAGTGCGACCGTGCCCTCGTCCACGGCGTCGACGCTGGCGATCGACGTGAGCAGCGGCGCCAGTTCGTCCGAAGCGGGGTCACGCGCACGGTCGACCGAGTAGACGACATCCTCGGCCGTGAGGGCCGAACCGTCGTGGAACACGACGCCGGGACGCAGGTTGAGCGTGACGGTCAGGCCGTCCTCGCTGATGTCCCAGCTCTCGGCAAGGCGCGGCTCGAGCGAGTAGTCGTCGAGGTTGTAGTCCACCAGCGTGTCGTACATCTGCTGGAGCCGGATCAGCTCGGGGTCGGCGCGGTACCGGTGGGGGTCCAGCGTGGTCGCCGTACCGCCCGTCGCGATGACGAGGTCGCCACCGGCCACGGGGCCGTCGGTGCCCTCGTCGGGCTCGTCCGGCGAATCGGTTTCGCTGCCGTCGCCGGTGGCCTCGGATCCATCCGACACCTCCGTGGTCGGCGAGGTGCCCTCACCGCTGCTGCAGGCAGTCATCGCCAGTGCCAGTACGGCAGGGATGGCCACCCATCGCCTGAGTCTCTTCGCCTTCATCGTGTCTCCTCCTCGTGGTGCTGGAAGCCCGCGGGACCATCGCCCGACCGGCTGTGTGCATCTGGCGTCTTCCCCCGATCAGCTCCCTTCACCAAGTGCTGACTTGAGGTCTGCGAGCAACTCGAGGGACTCCCGACTCAGGACGTCGGCCCCATCGGGCCCGTACGTGCTGCCGGTGTCGACCTCGTAGCCGCCGGGACCGAACGCGTCGGCGGTCGGCACGTAGCCGAGCCAGCCGTTGCTGTAGCCGGCCATGTGGGTGTGCGGGAACGGGGACTCGGCGTGGACCTGCATGCCGATCGCCGAGAACGGTTCGCCGGGGAACCCCACGAGTGCGACGTCACCGACGGCGATGCCGTGCAACGTCACCTCGACGTCCTCCGCCCCGTCCGCCCACGAGGCCCACTGCGAACGCATCGCGGTGCGCTTCGCGCGGAACGTCGCGTCCTTGAGTTCGGCGTCCGGCGCGCCGGCGGCCCGCAGGGTGGCGACGCGCTCGACCGCAGCGGCCGCGGTCGCGGCGGCTTCCGAGGGCGGAGGGGTGGGCCGCACAGGCATCCGGATCGTACGGGTCGAGACGGCCAGGCCCTGATCGGAGGCGTCGCCCGGCACCCAGCGATGCATCCCGAGTGGCGCGCCGGACTCGACGACGCCGTCGAACTCCCACGTGCCCGGGCGGGACTCGAGCCCGAGGAACACGCGCGCCGCCTCGGCGGCGAGCATCGTGCCGAGGCGGCGGTGCACGGACGTGTCGCCGGTCAGCGCCTCCGTCGGCATGAGGTCACCCGCGCAGCCCTGCAGGAACAGGCACGGGGCGCCAGTCAGGTCGGCGACCACCTCACGCACGACACCAGGGAAGTCGGGGCTGAGGAGGTCGTTCTGGAAGGCGAGCGTGATCGGGTGACAGGCGTAGCCTACGATGGCGGCCACGGGCGCGCCATCGAGGTCGTCGATGCGGGTGACGAACACACGGTCGTCGGAGACCCCGCCCGGGTTCAGTCCGACGAGGACACGATCGTCAACCGTGAGCCTGCGGTTGACCGCGACGTCGCTGCGACCGGCGCCGGCGACGACCCGGCTGGGCACCTCGGCGGCCACGGCGGCGCGCGCCGCTGCGACGGTCTGGGTGACGATGGTCTGGCGGTAGCCTTCGATCAGTTCCTGACCG
>JBFJMP010000414.1:0-2814 GCA_041633895.1 Nitriliruptoraceae bacterium | reverse complement strand
GCATCACGTCGGCCCTTCCCATCGCGAACTGACCCGGAGTCCAGATGCAGCCCGCACCCGTCCAGCGTCCGCCGGGCGACCCCGCACCCCTCGTCGACGGCGACGCGGTTGAAGATGTAGCGCTTCGACAAGCCACAGACGCCACACGTGGGGCGTCCTGCGACCTGTGAGCCGGACGGGATGTCGTAGCCGTACTCGTCGGCCAGGTCGACCGTGATCAGGTGGCGCCCGCGGGGAGCCGCCCACCGGTCGGCGAACTCCTGACACCGGACCGCCGAGCGGTTCGAGTACCCGCCGATGCCCAGACCGACGTACAGGCCGTCCGCCTGGTACCCCATGTCCAGGAGCAGGTGCCACAGCGCCAGGGAGTCCTTGCCGCCCGAGACGGCGACCAGGATGCGGTCGTTGTACGAGAACATCCGCCCGGCACGGGCCCCGTCGTCCCACTCGCGATTGCGAGGCGAGTCGATGGCCTTGCGCACCTGGGCGCCGACGTGGTCGCGGAAGTGGCTGCCGCACCAGGCCGCGCGGTGGCGTGGTTCCTCGATGACGGCCGGTTCGCGGCAGACCGCGCACCGCGGCGCCCCGGCACCGCCCGAGATCACCGGCCGGATCTCGATCTCGGCCTCGTCCGGGAGCGTCACCGCGCCCGGCACCAGTTCCCCGTCGTGGATGACGAGGACCGTGTGCGGGGCGATGTCCAGCTGGCGCAGGACCTCGGTGACGGTGAGGGGTCCGGTGAGTTCGTCGACTCGATCCGGGTTGCGGCGGCGAACGCGCATGCTGGCTACCTCAGGGGGCGTGCTGGTCGTCGCCGGAGGGCCTCGGGCGACGCGTGCCGCAACGCTATGGCACGCACGGGGTCAGGGCCACCTCGGCGGGTCAGCGACGGTGCCGTCGTGAACCCATCCCGGCCAGGACCGCGAGGGCGCCGGCGAGCGCGAGCCCACCACCCGTGGCCGGGAGCGGGGACCCGCTGTCCGGCGTCGCCGTCGGCGGGGCGCTGGGGTCGGGCTCCGGTGCGGGGGCCGCGGGCTCTCCTGCCCCGGCGAACGCGACGAGGTGGACCCACGAGCCCCGCTCGAGGAACGGCATCAGCGGACAGGGTCCGATCGTGCCGCCGACGGACGCGCAGACCTTCTCCATCGACCCGTAGTCGCTGCGCCACGTCGTGACGTCCGACCCCAACTCGGCGGTCAGTGTGGTCACGACGTCGCCGAGCACGGCGCGCAGGACCTCATCCGTGGTCCGACCGCCCGTGTAGTCGGCTGCAGGGGTGAGTGTCGAGGTCGAGGGATCGAGAACCCGGAGCGCGAGGTTGAGCACCGGCGACATGTCGTAGAAGTGTCGCCCCATCGAGGTCTGTTCGGCCACGAAGTCGTAGTCGCTCTCCGGCAGTCGCAGGTCGGCGAAGAGCTCGTCCGGGAGGGCGAGCATGAGGCGGTGGAAGATCGTCGCGGCCGCCCCGACGGTTGCGGGCGTGCTGTCGAAGTCGAAGGTCCAGTCCGCCCCGGGGCCGTTCGCGGAACCGTCCCACGCCGCGAGGACGTCGAGGGCCGCGCGCTCGGTGTCCGTGAGGTCGTCGGCGTCCTGCAGGCGCAGGATCAGCGGCAGGAAGTGCTCCGCCCGGTGGTCCTGACTGCCTGCGTGACGGTCGATCTCCTGCAGCCCGTCGAAGTCCCAGTCGTCGCGTGCCCCGATGAGGGAGTCGAGGATCCCCACGCGGGCGCCGTGGCCCGCCGGGTAGCTCGTGGCCGACTCGCCGCCACCGTCCAGCCAGCCCTGCGCCGGCTTGTTGTTCCAGTTGACGATGTAGCCCTGTTCGGGGTTGACGACGTGGGGCAGGTCGTCGAAGTCGAGGAAGCCGTCCATGTCGTACTCCCCCGTGCCCGGGATGGGCAGCCGCGTGTCGGTCTCCGGGTTGCGGACATGGTGGAGGCCCGGGTGCCAGAAGGCGATGTTGCCGTCCTTGTCGGCGTAGCCCGTGTTCTCGTTCCAGGTCACGCTCCGCATGGCTGCTTCGAACTCCGCCAGGTTCGACGCGCCGGGCCACCGGCTGACGCCCTCGATGGTCTCGATCTCACGCAGCCACATGGCGTACTGCGTCGACCGGGCCGTCGTGCCGTCGGAGGTGGTGGCCACGATCGGTCCGTGGACGGTGCGACAGACCGGGACCTCGACCTCGTTGAGCGCTGGCCCCACGGGCACACCCTCGACCGAGTCCCGCCAGGTGACGACCTCGGTGCGGCAGTCCTGTTCCTTCCACTCGCCGTCGTGGAGGTACTCGGGGGTGCCGTCGCCGTTGGAGTCGGGGCGGGTCGTCTCGATGAACGAGTCGATCGTCTTGGAGTTGCCCGTGGTGAGGGCCCAGGCGACGTCCTCGTTGTAGCCGATGCCGAGGACCGGGACGCCGGGGGCCGTGGACCCGCGAGCGTGCATGCCCGCACCGTGGATCTCGATCTCGAGCAGCAGTTGGGGCGACATGAGGAGCTGGGGTTCGGACATCAGCAGGGCCGACCCGTCGGCCGTCTTCTCCGGCGCGATCATGGCCATGAACGAGCCGCCGTGGAGGCGCCCCTTGAACTCCTCGAAGAACGTCGCGACCTCTGCGGCCGGGTTCGGTACCGCGGCCGGGGCGGCGATGCCCGGCGCGATCGGCAACCCGGCGTCGGGCACGGCGAAGTGGCCGGTGCCCGGTCCCGTGGCAAGTTCGAGCGGAATCGCCTGGGCGTGGTCAGCCATGGTCTGGAACGCGTGCTCACGGTCCTCTGGTGACGTCGCCAGGGTGGTGCGGGGGAAGACACCCTCGCCCTC
>JBFJMP010000413.1:0-2815 GCA_041633895.1 Nitriliruptoraceae bacterium | reverse complement strand
GGTTCGAGGTCGAACAACGCGCGCGTCACCCGCCGCAACTGCCCCGTGTCCGCTCGCGGCGGCACGGTCGCACGGATGCCCGCCGAGAACGCGACCAGTCCCGCCCGGTCTCCCAGCCTCGTGGCGACGGTCGTGAGCGCCATCGCGGCGTCCATGGCGTGGTCCAGGCGCGGGACGTCCTCGACCAGGCCCGCCATCAGGCGCCCCGTGTCGAGCATCACGAGCACCGTCTGGTTGCGCTCCTCGCGGTACGTGCGCACGATCGGACGGCCCCGCCGAGCGGTTGCCGACCAGTCGATGCGACGCATGTCGTCGTCCTGGCTGTACTCGCGCAGGGCCTCGAACTCGGTCCCACGGCCCAGTGCCTTGGCGGACCGCAGGCCGACCTCGAGGATCCGGCCCCGCGTGATGCGCAGTTCCGCCTCCTTCCGGGACCGGAACACCGGGTGCACGTCGATCCTCGCGACCAGTTCCCGGGTGTGCTGCCGGGATGCGAGCCCCAGCGGACCGAGCGTGCGAAGCGCCAGCCGACCAGGTTCGAACCGGCCCCGCCGCCGCGGACGCATCGTCGTGCGCACCCGGGCCTGACCGTCCTTCGCGACGTCGACGGTGACACGGCGATGGGCAACGCCCAGCGACGGCGCGAACTCGTCGGCCAGCACCACGCGGGTGGCCGGACCGGGCGTCGTGACGGTCCAGCCGACCGGGGCCTCCGTGTCGAGGACCACCACCGTCGGCAGGTCTCGGGTGACGGCCACCCGCCACGGACGCACGCTGCGCAGGCCGTCGGCGACCACCACCAGTGCCACGAGGAACACCGCTCCCCACGCCTCGGGGACGAGCAGCACCGGTACGGCGCTCAGGGCCACCGCCGCTGCCCCTCGGGTCGTCGGCACCGGGAGCGTCCCGGCCCACCACCCGCGCGACCCGGGCGCCGGCGCCGGGGCGGGTTGGTCGGTCATCGCGGAACCGGGACCGTCGTCAGGACCCGGTCGAGGACGCCGTCCGAGGTGCCGCCCTCGAGTTCGACCTCGGGACGGACCTGGATCCGGTGGCGCAGCGTCGGCTTGGCGACCGCCTTCACCTCGTCGGGGGTCACGAACTCACGGCCCGACAGCCACGCCCAGGCCTTGGACGCGTGCAACAGCATCGCCGCGCCACGCGGCGACACCCCCAGCGACACCGACGGCGACTCCCGGGTGGCACGGGCGATGGCCACGATGTAGTCACGCACGACGGCCTCGACCGTGACGGCGTCGACCTCGACCTGCGCGGCCGCGATGGTTGCCGCGTCGGCGACCGGCGTGATCGCGGACAGGTCGTGGGGATCGAGTCCCGCGTCGTGGCGGGCGAGGACCTCGGACTCCTGGGCGGCGTCGGGATAGCCCACGACGAGCTTGAACAGGAAGCGGTCGAGTTGCGCCTCGGGCAACGGATACGTGCCCTCGTACTCGACCGGGTTCTGGGTCGCGATCACGGCGAAGGGGTCCGGCAGGGGGTGTGCCTGGCCCTCGGCCGTCACCTGGCGTTCCTCCATGGCCTCGAGCAACGCGGCCTGCGTCTTCGGTGGCGTCCGGTTGATCTCGTCGGCGAGCAGCAGGTTGGTGAAGACCGGGCCCTGTCGGAAGCGGAAGTTGCGACCGGACTCGTCGAGGATCAGCTGGCCGGTGACGTCGGACGGCATGAGGTCGGGGGTGAACTGCACCCGGCGCATCTCGAGGTCGAGCGCGGCGGCCAGCGCCTTCACCGTCAGGGTCTTGGCCACACCCGGCACGCCCTCGAGCAGGACGTGTCCGCCGGCTAGCAGCGCCGTGATCAGCCCGCTGACCGTGCCCTGTTGGCCCACGATGATGCGGCCGACCTCGTCACGCACGGCACCGAGCGCCTCGCGGGCTTCGCTCACGCAGTCTCCGTCCTGTTGTCGCCCCGTCCCTGCGGGAGACTAGCCATGACCGTCTCGGGCCGACCGGGTGGCGGCGCGGGTGGCCGCAGCGGCGCGCCCCACGGCGAGGAGCGCGTCGTCGTTCGCCGTCGGGGCGTCGAGGATGGCCGTGACCAGCGTCCCGCGGTCGACGCCCAGCCGGTGCGAGGCAAGTTCCACGAGGACGTCCGCCGGCGTGTCGTGGGCCACGTGCAGGACGGCGGCGAGGTCGCGGCGCAGGTCCGAGCGCAGGCGTGCTGCCGCGGCGTCGCGGTGGCCGTGTCGCGCGAGCAGGTCACCGATCGCCAGGACCAGTTCCGACCCGGGCACCCGCACGGGCAGGTCCTCGGCCACCGGCGCCCCGACGCGCCGCGCTCGCGCGACGGCGTACACGCCCGCGGCGGCAACCAGGATCCAGAAGGCGAGGCGGGCGCGACGCGGCACGAGGTCGAGCAGCTCCACGTCCCCCGCGCCGATGGTCGCGTCCCAGAGGATCTCGACGCGCTCCTGCCCGGTCGGGGCGATGATCGCGACGGCAAGGCGTGCGTGGTCGGCAGCGCCGATGGCGCCGTTGACGACGACGCCCGGCGCCCCGAGGACCACGACCTCCCCCGCACCCATCGGTGCGGCGACGAGCCCGAAGCCCCGACCCACCGGGTAGCAGGCCACCGTGGCGTCCGGAGTCGGCGCGAGCGCCAACCACGCGTCGGCCTCGGCCTCGTCGGCGACACCGTCCAGCAGGTCGCACGAGGCGGTGGCGGACGTGGCACCGAAGAGGTCCGTCACGAGGACGTCCACGACCTCGAACGGGTTCAGCGGCGACTGCGGGTCCACCAGGACGAGGCGCCCACCGCGCTCGACGAACCCCCGGATGTCGTCGCGCTGGTCCTCGAG
>JBFJMP010000412.1:0-2816 GCA_041633895.1 Nitriliruptoraceae bacterium | reverse complement strand
TGCCACCGGTGGCCTCGCCTTCGAGGAGGGCGAGACCTGGGTGCTCGTCGACGGCGAGGTTGACGGCGCCCCGATCGTCGTCCCGGACGGTGCCCGAGTCGACCTGACGTTCCGCCCCGACCAGGACGGCCAGCTCGGGGCCGGCGGCACGGCCGCCTGCAACAGCTGGTTCGGCCGTGTCGTGCTCGGGGGCGGCGATGCCATCGGCTTCGGCGAGATCGGCCAGACGGAGATGGCCTGTGAGGAGCCGGCCATGACTGCCGAGTCGATGTTCCTCTCGGGGCTCATGCGGGTGGACCGGGGCGAGCGGACCTCCGACACCCTGCACCTGACCGGGGACACCGTGGACTACCGGTTCGAGCTCGCCCCGAAGCTGCCGACCGAGGCACTCGTCGGCACGACCTGGCACCTCGACACGATCATCGACGGCGACGCCGCCTCGAACACCATGGGTGAGCCCGCGACGCTGCTGCTGACCGCGGATGGGCAGGTCGAGGGCTCCACGGGGTGCCGTGAACTGACCGGGACCTACGTGGTCGTGGGCGACGAGGTCCAGATGACCAACCTGCGCGCGGACGGGGAGTGCCCGGCGGACCTGGCCGACCAGGACGCCCACGTCATCGAGGTGATCGCCGACGGCTTCACCGCCACCGTCGACGGCCAGCGGCTGACGTTGTCGAGCCGCGGGAACATCGGGCTGTCCTACACCTCTGCCCGACCCTGACCACGATGCCGCCGTTCGCGTCGCACCGGGTGGTGCGAGACGGGCGGTCACTGACTGCGCCGTCGAACGGCGGGGTCACGCTCGGGCGGCGGCGACCTCCGGGATGTCGGCCAGCGCCGCGTGGTCCAGCCACGCCCGCGGGACGGTGACCTCCATGTCCAGCAGTTGCTGGGCGAACGCCTTGCCCTGCGGGTCGTTGCGGAGCGAGGCGATCCCGCCCCCACCGAGCGCGTCGTGCAGGTGCAGGTTGACCGCGTCGATGCCGGGCAGGTCATGGCGCTCGACCGCGCCGTCCACGACGTGGGCGAGGTGGTCGGCGACGGTCGCGGCCGTGACCTGCGCCCGGACGAGCGGCAGGAAGTCGGGGTGGCGGGCGCGCACGCCGATGTTGGCGTCCCCGCCCTTGTCGCCACTGCGGGCGTGGGCGACCGCGACCAGCGGCAGGACCACCGGGTCCGGGCCGACGTCGAACGTGGCAGTGGCGTCGGTCGGGGCGCGGTCGACCGGAGCCGCCGTCGCCAGCGCCGGGTCGTCCGCGACCTCGAACGGGGCGTCGTCGCCGAGGTCGACGGTGGCCGGGAGGAGTTCGCGCGGGACGGCGTAGGACCGCAGCCGCACGCGCGGCGTGGGCTTGGGCAGTCCGGAGCCACCGGAGATCCCGACCACGGCCAACCCGAACGACGGCAGTTCGCGCATGATCGCCTTCAGGGCGCGCTCGTCCTCGTGGGCCACGGCGATGCGCAGGATGACCTCGCGACTGTCGGACCGACGGGCGTGGGCCCCGTACGTGTCCTCGGCCCCCAGCACGTCGACCTGCACGTCGGCGAGCGGCGCCATGCCGCCGGCCTCGAGCACGTGCTGTGCCCGCGCGATCGCGTCGACCCCGAGGCGGCGGGCACGTTCGACCGCGCCCCGTCCCGTGATCGACAACGGGAAGACCATCTTGAAGCCGTCGAGGACCTGCGCCCCGGCCTTCAGCGTGGGGGGCGCCGGGCGACCACGCGCCCCGGTCACCTCGACCCGATCGGTCCCGACCTGTTCGAGGTGTACCCGGGTCCAGTCGCAGGTGACGTCGGGCAACAGGTAGGCGGCCGGGTCGCCGATCTCGTAGAGCAACTGCTCGGCCGCCGTTGCGACCGACACGAGGCCGGAGGTGCCATCCGCCTTCGTCAGCACGAACGACCCGTCGGCCCGGCACTCGGCGATCGGGTAGCCGATCGTGTGCCACGAGTCGACGACGTCCCAGTCGGTGAACAGCCCGCCCGTCGACTGCGGCCCGCACTCGAGGAGGTGCCCGGCGAGCGAGCCCTGGGACAGTCGGTCGAGGTCGGCATGCGTCCACCCGAACTCGTGCATCAGCGGGCCCAGCGCCAGCGCTGAGTCGACGCAACGCCCCGTGACGACCACGTCGGCACCGGCGTCGAGCGCCGCCGCGATCGGACGCGCCCCGAGGTAGGCGTTGACGCTGACCGGCCACTCGGGCAGCGGTCCACCGTCGGTCATCTCGGTCAGGCCGACCTCGCGCAGTTCGTCCAGGCGCGGGGCCAGGTCGTCGCCGACGACCGACGCGACGGTCATGTCCAGACCGGCCTCGGCGGCAGCGGCGCGGATGACGTCGGCTGCGGCCGTCGGGTTGATGCCGCCGGCGTTGGTGACGACCTTGATGCCCTGCTCGGCGTACGCCGCGAGGTTGGCCGCGATCGTGCGGATGATGTCGGTCGCGTAGCCACGTTCGGGGTTGGCCATGCGGGCGCGGGTGAGGATCCCCATCGTGATCTCGGCCAGGCCCTCGTACATGATGTAGTCGCAGCGCCCCGACGCCAGCAGCTGCGGCGTCGAGAGCGAGGTGTCGCCCCACATCCCGGCGGCGCCGCCGATGACGACCGTGCGGTTCGGGTCGGTGGTGGCTGCGCTCATGCCGCGTCCTCCGTGTCCGGGTCGATCCGGGCGAGCAGTGCATCGGTGGCGACCTGCGCCCCGACCGCGACCGGCAGTTCGGCGACCACACCGTCGACGTCGGCGGTGATCGCATGCTCCATCTTCATCGCTTCGACGACCAGCAGCGTCTGGCCGCGGCTGACCCGGTCGCCCT
>JBFJMP010000411.1:0-2819 GCA_041633895.1 Nitriliruptoraceae bacterium | reverse complement strand
TAGACAACAGTGTATTATCTGTCTTGTCAAGACAGTGTGCACGGGTGGTCGTCCCGGGGCGGCGACGGTGTGGTCACGGCGTGGCGGTCCGGGCGCCCACGTGCTTCCCCACGCGCGGACGCCCCGATCGCTACCGTTGTGGTCGGTGCCGTGCCCACGCCAAGTGTGACGACGGGGTGAGACACCGAACGAGACACACCCATCCGCCCGCGCCCGAAGGGACGTACCGGTGGCATCCGCCCAGGGCCAGGTCCCGTCCGAGCGCGACCTGTACGACGTGCTGCACGGTGAGGTGCTCCGGCGCCAACGTGAGCGCCTCGGCCTGTCCCGTACCGACCTCGCCGACCGTCTCCGCGAGACCCGCTCCGCGGACTACGTCTCCAAGGTCGAACGGGGCGACCGCCCCGCCGACCGCGTCCGCGACGAGATGGCCGAGCGCTTGGGCTTCGACCCGATCGCCCTCGCCCGCCTGGTCCACGCCGTCGTCGACGAGATCCACGTCCGGCCCGGCGATCCGGCGAAGGTCTGGATGCGGGCCGCCCGACGGCTCGCCCCGATGGTCGAGTCCCGCCTCGAGGTGGGTGCGGCGGTGACGGGTGCGCCGCCCGTCGCGGACTGGGTGAGCCCGCTGTTCGCGCCCGACGCCGACGTCACGCGCTACGAGCTGCGGTCCGACGTCGCGGGTGCGACCCCGGCGGGCCCGGCAGCGAGCGCCGCCTCGCCCGCGGCATCGATGCCAGCACCCTCGTCGGCCGCCCCGTCGATGCCGGCGCCGCCGCCCGCGGCGATGGCTGGGCCCGCCGGGGGAGTGTCGTCGAGCGGGGGGATCGATCCGCAGGTCGCGCCCAAGGTCGTCCGGCGTCGCGACCACGCCCGTCCCATCGCTGCCCTGCCCGACTCGATCCAGCCGCTGCACGCGATCCGTGCCTGGGAGCCCCGCCACCTCCCGGCGTCGCGGTTGTGCCGCGACCTGAAGGGGTTCGTGTGGGTGCACCGGGACGCCCCGACCCTGGACCGCGGCAGCACGACCGAGGACGCCGTGGTGCTGCGTCGTCGCGACGGCACCTACGTCGTCGACGTGGGGCGCCTGCCGCCGGGGCGGGTGCCGGCCGGCAAGCCCACCGACGCGCACTTCCGCACCGTCCAGCGGCGGCTGCCGTTGACGTTGCCCGTCGAGGCGTTCCGGTCCGCGACCGTCGTCGTCGACCTGCCCGACGGCGAGTCCGTCGAGCTCGTCCCCGGCACCACCGTCCCGACCCCGGCCGAGCTCGGCTTGGGCGGGGGCATCCAGGTCGCCGCTGGTGGGGGCGTGGCGATCGTGACCGCCCACAACCCGGACGCGCGCGAGGTCCCCGACGACGAGAACGACCGCCGCCACGGCGACCTCCTCCGTCGGGTCGAACGCGTCGGCTGGCCGTGGCTGCCCGCGGTCGGTCGGGGCGACGTCGAGCCGGACGGGTCCCAGTGGTCCGAGCGCTCGCTCGCCCTCGTCGGCGTCGACCGCGACCGGGCGATCGCCCTCGCCGACGACTTCCACCAGTCCGGGATCTTCTGGTGGTCCGACGCCGGCCTCGAGCTCGTCCTGATGTGCGACCCCGAGTCCCCGGACCTCCTCGCCCCCGCCGGGTAGCCCCGCCCCGCCCGCCCCGCCCCCGGTTCCCGCGCCCCAGCGCGGGACCCTTTGAGGTCGCGCCGTCCGGCGGACCCCCAACCTCGACATGAGATGGTGGGTCATTGACCTGTGGTCAATGACGTGGCAGGCTTTGCTGACCACAGGTCAGCAACCCCGGAGGGCGCATGCCCAGCCCGTCCACGCCAACGCTGCCAACGCTGCGCGGCCCCGACGTCGGCATCCCGCCCCGGCGGATGCACTTCGACCACGCGCCGGACATGCCCCGCTACATGTACGGCGACAACGCCACCGCGTCGATGCTGTTCGCCGTCCTCAGCGGGTTCTTCCCGCCGGGGGAGCAGTTCTTCGTCGACTCCGTGCGCCACTACCGCACCCGCGTGACCGACCCCACGCTGAAGGCGCAGGTGTCCGGCTTCGTCGGCCAGGAGGCGATCCACAGCGCCGAGCACGACCGCCTCAACGAGTTCTTCCTCGACCGCGGCATCGACCTGACCGTCGCCGATCGCGCCGTCCGGACGTCGCTGGCCATCCTCGAACGCCTGCCCGCCCGCAGCCAGTTGGCGTGCACCGCCTTCATGGAGCACTTCACCGCACTGCTGGGCGAGCAGCTGCTGACCCACGACGACTTCCGCGCTCGCGCCAACCCGGACGCCCTGCCGATGTGGATGTGGCACGCGCTCGAGGAGCTCGAGCACAAGTCGGTCAGCTACGACGTCTACGAGGTGGTCGGCAACCGTCGCCTCGAACGCATCCTGGCGATCCCGGTCGTCGCCGCCACCATGCTCCCCGCGATCCTCGCCAGCTGGGCGTACCTCCTCGTCCGCGAGGGCACCTACCGCAACCCGGACGACCTCCTGCGAGGTATCGGCATCCTGTTCGGCCGGCGTGGGTTCGTCACCCGGATCCTCCGCCGGCTGCCGGCGTTCGGCCTGCCCGACTACCACCCGGCTCGCCACGACACCTCGGCGATCGAGGCCGAGTGGCGCGAGCGCCTGTTCGGTGAGGACGGCGCCCTCCTCGACCAAGCGCGCTACCTCCCGACCTGACGGACGGCCGCTGGTGAGCGCCAACTTCCGCGCCCCAGCGCGGGACCCTGCGCCCACGGTCGTTCCAGGGCCCACTTCCGCCCCGAACCCGCGCCCCAGCGCGGGACCCTGCACCCACGGTCGTTCCAGGGCCCACTTCC
>JBFJMP010000410.1:0-2825 GCA_041633895.1 Nitriliruptoraceae bacterium | reverse complement strand
CGCGCCCGGTCCCGGTGGCCGCCGCGGCGCCCCCCGAGGCCAGGTGGAGCGGCGAGGCCAGCACGCGCCCCTGGCCGACGCCCGCCCGCACCTGCTCGGTGCGGTCGATCGGAGCGGGGAAGGAGCCGCCCGTCGCGGGCAGGACCAGGTCGGGTTCCTCGCCGAAGCCGAAGCGCCCCGCCGCCGCGTCGAGCTCACCGGACTCGAGGTCCGCCACCAGCATCCCGAGGGTCGTGTCGCACCCGGCGGCGAGGGCGTGGCCGACCGTCGTCTCCTCCAACGTGAGGCGGGCGGTCAACAGCGCCCCGGCCACCGCCTCACGGTTCGGGCAGGTCGCGGGATCGTCCAGGTCGACGCCGGTGCCGAGGACGGCCTCCGCCGCGACGAGGGCGAAGGCGTCGCCGGGCGGGTACTGACCCTCCCATGCGCGGTTGTAGCCACCGAGCGGGCGGGAGGCCGACGCCCGGATGCCGCCGTCGGCCAGGTCGACCATCACGACGGCGGCGGGGACCTCGACGCCTTCGAGGGCGTTCTCGACGGCCTGTTGGACGGTCCGGTCGAGCGTGGTCTCGAGCGGTCCCGCGCTGTCGTCCTCGCTCGTGGCCAGCACGCTGACCTCGTCGCCGTCGGACTGGGTGATCAGCACGCGGACCTCGGACGAGCCGACGAGCCGCTCCTCGAAGACGCGTTCGAGGCCGTACAGGCCGACGATCGTCGTGGGATCGACGCCGAGTTCGTCGGCCAGCTCCGCGGTCGGTTCACCGACGCGCCCCAGCACGTGGCGCGCGAACGACTCGCCGGTCGGGGTCTCGTCGGAGGACTCGCGCGCGAGCACGCCGGGGATCGACCGCAACCGTGGCCACACGTCCTCGTACGTGGCCTGGGACACCGTCACCACCGGGTAGAACCACTCGGGGTTGGTGTCGGTGCGCTCGAGCAGGTCGATGAGGTCCTGCAGGGAGCCGGGCAGGGTCGACGCCCAGGTGGTGCGCAGGCGTTCGTCGTTCACGACCCGCCCCGGCGCGATCCCGATCACCTGCGACGACCCGTGCGAGGTCAGCGCCGTGCCGTCGTGGGCGAGGATCGGGGCGCGGGTGACATCGGTGCGCACGACCTCGACGAGGCGGCCGGGGCGCATGTCGGGGTGGATGGTGGTGGCGCCACCGTCGACACCCCAGTTCCCGCGTCGGCGGGAGGCGGCGATCGTCGCGTCCCAGGTGATCTCCCCGACGACCTCGGTGGTGAGGGTGACCCGCAGGGTGGCGGTCGCCTCCGCGTCGTCCACGTCGAGGTCCAGCACCTCGGCCACGACCTCCGTGGGCGCGAGTGGGACCAGGAAGGCGTCGAGGGCTGCCTGCATCTCCTCGCCGCCCGACCGGGCAGCGGCGACCAGGCCCGTGCCGTCCTCGATGGCGTCCGCGACCGCGCGCATCGCGGGAACGGGTGAGGACTCGTCGTCGCCGGTGCGTGACGACACCGCCTGCCAGCCGACCACCGCGGCGGCGACCACGACGATGGCAGCAAAGACCGCTGCGATCGCGGATCGTGCCACGCCTGCTCTCCGTCCGGTGAGGGCGACCGTACCGCCGGTGGTCGACGTCGGGGCATGTCCCGACGGGCACGGGTGCGTGAGAGGCGACGCCCGAGGTGGCCCCGGACGTGGACCTTCGCCCTGCAGGGACGCCGATCCGCTCGACACGGCGGGTTACGATCGTGCCTGTCCTTACACCTTTCCCCGTCAGGTGCCCCGAGACATGCCGCAGCCCAGCAGCCAGACCAGCTCCCAGTCCGAACTCAACAGCTGGCTGGTCGAGGAGATGTACGAGCAGTTCCGCGAGGACCCGTCGCAGCTGACGTCGTCGTGGCAGGACTTCTTCGCGAACTACCGGCCCTCCGAAGCGCAGCGTCCCATGCCGTCCAACGGCACGTCGGGCCCGTCCCGTGGCGGGTCCCCGATCCCGGTGCCGGACAACGTTGACATGGACACGGCGACGACGCTGCGGGGCGCAGGGGCGCGCATCGTCGAGAACATGGAGATGTCGCTCAGCGTCCCGACGGCCACGTCCGTGCGCGACATCCCGGCCAAGTTGCTCGAGGTCAACCGCCGCATCGTCAACAACTACCTGCGGCGCACGCGCGGCGGGAAGGTGTCGTTCACGCACCTGATCGCCTACGCGATGATCAAGGCGATCAAGGACGTCCCCGCGATGACGAACACCTTCGTCGAGGTGGACGGCAAGCCCGCCGTGGTGCGACCGGGTGACTTCGGGCTCGGCCTCGCGGTCGACGTCGAGAAGTCCGACGGCTCGCGCACCCTGCTCGTCCCGGTCATCCAGGACGTCGGGACGATGGACTTCGAGACGTTCCTGCGTCAGTACGAGGAACTGATCCGCAAGATCCGGACGAACAAGCTCGACCCGGCCATGTTCGCCGGCGCGACGATCACCCTCACCAACCCCGGGACGATCGGGACCGTGCACTCGGTGCCGCGGCTCATGTCCGGCCAGAGCGCCATCCTCGGTGTCGGCTCGATCGCCTACCCGGCCGAGTACTCGGCGGCGGACCCGCTGACGATCGCCAAGCTCGGCGTGTCGAAGGTCATCACGCTCACCTCGACCTACGACCACCGGGTCATCCAGGGCGCCGAGTCCGGGATGTTCCTCAAGCGCGTCCACGAGTTGCTGCTCGGTGAGGACGGCTTCTACGACGAGGTCTTCAACTCGCTGGGCCTGCCCTACGAGCCCGCCCGCTGGCGCGTGGACACGGGTGCCCTCGACTCCGAGGACGTCCGCCTCGCCAAGCAGATGCAGGTCGACAAGCTCGCG
>JBFJMP010000409.1:0-2844 GCA_041633895.1 Nitriliruptoraceae bacterium | reverse complement strand
GCCGGGTACGACGACGGCCCGGCCACGGCGATCGCCGCAGTCGATCTGGCCACGGGCACGGGGACGGCACCCGGCTCGTTGCCCGTCCCGGTGGCAGGCATCGGGGACGTCGGGTTCTCGAACCCCTGCTGACAGGAGCCAGGCCATGGGGTGGGAACGCGTCCGACGGACCTACCTGCTGCTGACCCTGCTGTCGACACTCGCCGCCTCGTTCATCTGGGGCGTCAACACGCTCTTCCTGCTGGACGCCGGGCTGTCGAACACCGAGGCGTTCAGCGCCAACGCCGCGTTCACCCTCGGCATGGTGCTCTTCGAGGTGCCGACCGGCGTCGTCGCCGACACCCGCGGTCGTCGGGTGTCGTACCTGTGGGGCGCGGCGACGCTGCTCGTGTCGACGCTGCTGTACGTGCTGATGTGGCAGCTCGAGGCACCGTTCTGGGCGTGGGCCGGCGTGTCGGTCCTGCTCGGGCTCGGCTTCACGTTCTTCTCGGGCGCGGTCGAGGCGTGGCTCGTCGATGCCCTCGAGGCGACCGGCTACCCCGGCGACCTCGAGACCATGCTCGCGCGCGGCCAGGCGATCGGTGGCGGGGCGATGCTGGTCGGCTCGGTGGCGGGCGGAGCGGTGGCGCAGGCGACCAACCTCGGCGTCCCCTACCTGTTGCGCGCCGTCCTGCTCCTGCTCACCCTCGGCGTCGCGTTCGCGTCCATGCGCGACATCGGCTTCGAGCCGGACCACGACCGCGGACCCCTCGAACAGGTGAAGGTCGTGGTCGCGGCCTCGATCGAGAACGGCTGGCGCAACCAACCGGTCCGGTGGCTGATGCTCGAGGCGCCGTTCTCGGCGGGCGTCGGGGTGTACGCGTTCTATGCGATGCAGCCCTACCTGCTGGAGCTCTACGGCGACCCGGAGGCGTACAGCGTCGCCGGGCTGGCCGCCGCGGTCGTCGCCGGTGCCCAGATCGTCGGGGGCCTGTCCGTGCCGTTGGTCCGGCGCTGGTTCCGGCGGCGCACCGACGCGCTCGTGCTCGGGGCCGTCACCTCGGCCGCCGTCCTGCTCGGGATCGGGCTCACCGACAGCTTCGCCGTCGCCGTGACGCTGCTCGTCCTGTGGGCGATCGTGTTCACGATCACCCGCACGATGCGGCAGGCGTTCGTCAACGGCGAGATCCCCTCCGCCCAGCGCGCCACCGTCCTGTCGGCGGACGCGCTGATGGGATCGGTCGGTGGCGTGGTCTCCCAGCCCGCGCTGGGGCGCGTGGCCGACGCATCGAGCTACGGCCTGACCTACGGGATCAGCGCCGCCATCCAGCTCGGGGCGGTGCCGTTCGTCCTCCTCGCCCGCCGAACCAACGCGGCCTCCGACCCGATCTCGGCGACGGAGCGGACCTCCGCGACCTCCTGACCACCGCGTCGGCGGTTGCGGGCCACCGTCGCCTTTGGTTCACTACGGGGAACACCGTTCCGTTCAGCGGATCACACGAGGGACCCCGGATGCGACCACACGTCGAACTGATCCACGAAGGCGACTACGTCTGGCACGCCGCCGAACTGCCACGCGGCGAGGGCCGGGCCAGCGAGCGGCGGCTGTCCGTCGACGAGGAGGACGGTTCGTCCTCGCTGAAGGTCGCGTTCGAGACCGACTGGGGTCGTGGCCCCGGCATCCACCACGCCAACACCGAGTACTACGTGCTCGACGGGCAGATGACCTACGGCGACCAGGTGATCGGTGCGGGCGGTTACCTGTACGTGCCCAAGGGCGTGCCGGCCGACTCCCTCCAGTTCACCGAGGGCACCCAGATCCTCCACTACCGCGAGTACGGCGACGCCGGCTTCGACGAGGTCGACTCGGTGGCCTCACCGGCGTGGGACGACGCCCGCGAGGACGTCATCGTCATCGACACCGCGGCGATGCAGTGGGACGACGTGCCCAACCCGGGTCCGATGCCGGGCCTCATGATCAAGTACCTGCACGTGGACCCGGTCACCGGCTTCTACACCCGCCTGGTGCACGCCAAGGCCGGCTGGGCCGACCACCGCCTCGCACACCACCCGTGCTACGAGGAGGCCTACACCGTCCAGGGCCACATGGAGTACAACTTCGGGACGCTCGACGTCGGCACGTACTTCTTCCGCCCCGCCCGCGTGAAGCACGGCCACTTCACCACCATGGAGGGCGGCGCCACCTGGCTGCTGCGCTCCGACGGTGAACTCCTCAACTGGTACACCCAGAACGAGTTCGTCCGCTGGGGCGGCGAGGCCGTCAACTACGGACCCGACGGCGGTCGCATGGCGTGGTCGCGCTCGTCGCACGACCTCGCGGGTCCGACGACGTGGCGCAGCGAGCAGGACCTCGCCGACCTCCAGACGGCGCTGAAGTTCCAGACCGACCAGGGCAAGCCCGACGCCCCGTACGTCCAGCACGGCACCGGGTCCGACCGCAGCCTCATCGAGCTGATGAAGCGACTGGACGCGGCGCGCCTGGTCGGTGGTCACGGGGACCACGACCATGACCACGGGGACCACGACCACGGGGACCACGGTCACGCCCACGACGAGGTCCCGTCGCACAGCGACCTCGGCTGGCCGGACCCCGCGACGCTGGAGCACCCCGACGAGCGCACGGACGACCACGCCCACGACTACGGCGCCGGCCGGCCGTGGAAGGACGGGGACCCGATCCCGGCCCCGATCCTGTCGAGCTACCCGGTCCGGTCGCGCTCGCGTGGCCGCTGGGACGGCGACGGCATGTGAGTCGTGGAAGGCCGTCGAGGAGGGCTGGCTCGAGATCGACGGCAAGCACCCGATCAACCCGAGCGGCGGCCTGATCGGGGCCGGCCACCCGGT
>JBFJMP010000408.1:0-2845 GCA_041633895.1 Nitriliruptoraceae bacterium | reverse complement strand
GGTGAACGGGGCGGGCGCCGGCGTGACGTCGGGCAGGTCACCCGCGACCTCGAGCGCGACCGGTAGGTTCGCCATCAGGTCGTGGGAGCCGGGACGGTCGGGAGCGCGGCTGTAGGCGGGCGGGCCGGCGTCCGGGAACAGGCCGATCAGGTCGGCACGCGACAGGGTGCTCGTGACGTCCTCGCGGGCGCCGGAGTACACCAGCAACGAACCCCACGGACCGAGGATGTCCGCGTCCACGAGGCGCGCGGAGCGGACCGGACCGACCTCGGCCGGCAGCTCCGAGTGGAAGAGGGCCGCGAAGCGGGTCACGCCGCCCTCGACGATCTCCTCGTAGACGATGTCCGCGGCGTCGAGCCCCGCCTGCGGGCGCGCCGACGAGGTGTTCTCGATCTTGACGGCGACGACCGGCTGGTCGAACCGGGGGTCGTCCGTGGGCTCGCCCGTCAACGGGAACGCGTCGGCGGGGGCCTCCTCCGGGATCGGACGGTCGAAGACCGTGCCCCGGATCGGGCCGGCCTCGGCGTCCGACGAACACGCCGCGAGGACGAGTCCGGACACGAGGACACAGGCAGTCGTGCGGATGCGCATCAGAAGGACACCTCGACCGGGCCTCGCGCCTCGGGGTCGTCGACCTCGAAGTAGGCCCGCTCCTGGAAGTTGAACATCCCGGCGATGATGTTCGTCGGGAAGACCTCGCGCGCCGTGTCGTAGGCGCGCACGGTGGCGTTGTAGAGCTGTCGGCTCTGGGCCAGCAGGCCCTCGGTCGCGGTCAGCTCGGCCTGCAGCTGCTGGAAGTTCGTGTCGGCCTTGAGCTCGGGGTACGACTCCGCCAGGGCGAACAGTTGGCGGAGCGCGCCCGTCAGGAACCCCTCGGCCTGCGCCTTCTCGGCCGGTCCGGGGGCGGCGACGGCCGCACCGCGAGCCTGGATGACCCGTTCCAGGGTCTCCTTCTCGTGGCTGGCGTAGCCCTTGACGGTCTCGACGAGGTTCGGGATCAGGTCGTGGCGGCGCGTCAACTGCACGTCGATGCCAGCCCAGGCCTCTTCACACTGGTTCCGAAGGCCGACGAGCCGGTTGTAGGCCGCCACGGCCCACGCCCCGACGAGGATGATGAGCGCTACGGCGATGAGCGTGGGGAGCACGTCGATCCTCCAGTCGGGCGAGGGTGAGCCTACTGCCCGTCCGAGCCCCCGCCGACGACCCGTGTGTACACCCGTCGGGCCTGTTGGGCGACCGCGTCCCAGTCGTACCGGGACACCATCTCGTGACCCGCGTCCGCGAGCGCGCGTGCCGTCGCCGGGTTGTCCAGGAGCGCCCCGATCGCGCCGGCCAGCGCGTCCGGGTCCCGCGGCGGGACGAGCCGTCCGGTCACCCCATCGGTGAGCACGGAGGCATACCCGGGGATGTCGCTGGCCACGACTGGTCGCCCCGCCGCCAGGGCCTCGATCAGCACGATGCCGAAGGACTCGCCGCCGAGGGCCGGTGCGACGAACAGGTCGCACGAGCGGTAGAAGCGCGGCAGTTCGTCCTGGCCCACGCGACCGAGGAACACGACGTCACTGCGCAGGCCGGCGGGCAGCAGCTGTCGGCTGGCGTCCCGGTCGGGCCCGTCCCCCACGACGTACAGGCGCAGGTCCGGGCGCGTCGACTTCAGCTTCGTGAAGGCGTGCAGCAGGACGTCGAGGCCCTTGCGCGGTTCGAGCCGCCCGACGAACAGCAGGCACGGGGCGTCCTGCATCTGCGGGAACGGCACCGCGTCGGCGAAGCGGCGCACGTCGACGCCGTTGGGCACGATCTCGAAGGACTCCGGGGCCCGCCCGAGCGCACCACCGTGGTAGGCGGCGGCCGCGCTGCTGACCGCGAGGTGGGCGTCGATCCGACGGAGCACGGGGCGCAGCACGTGGCGCGCCAGGCCGTAGGCCCGGGCCCGGTCGGACCAGGCGTGGAAGGTCGCCACGACCGGGGCGCGGGCGCCGAGCACGGCGGCCGTCGAGACGATGGGCACGGCCGGTTCGTGGACGTGCACGACGTCCGCGTCGAAGTCCCGCAGGGCGGCCACGGTCGCACGCCCGGCACGAGGGCCCAGCGCGATCGGTGCCACCGAGTCGTTGAAGGGCAGCCGCAGCGACCCGCCGACGGTCGTGATGTCACCGCGGGGGCGCGTGCCGGGGGCGATGACCTCGACGTCGTCGCCGGCGCGGCGCAGCGCCTCGGCCAGGTGCAGCACGTGCGACTGGACGCCGCCCGGGACGTCGATGTCGTAGGGACAGACCAGCGCGACCTTCACGACGAGGCGCCGGTGACCGCCGGGTGGTCGGGCTCGCGATCGACGAGCCAGTTCGGCACGAAGACGTGCCACTGGTCCGGCGCCCGTCGGATCAGGGCCTCGAGCTGTTCGGCGATCACCTGCGTGCCCTCCTCGACCTCGAGGTGGGCGATGTCCACGACCGACTCGATGACGCCGTGGTACCCGTCGTCGCCCCGCGTCAGGAACGCCCCGACGGCGACGGGCCGCCCCGTGCGTCGGGCGAGGACCGCCGGTCCCGGCGGGAGGCGGCACGGCTCGCCGAAGAACGTGACGACCGGCCCCTTCTTCGTGAGGTCGCGATCCGCCAGCAGGGTGGCGAGGCCGCCGTCGGCGACCACCCCCTCCAAGCGGCTGACCATGTCGCCGCCCCGGACCAGCGGGAACACCTCGATGCCGGCCTGACGACGCAGGTCCACGAAGCGGTGGAACAGGCGGCGGGGCTCGACGACCTCGGCGACGACGGCCATCCCCCAGTTGCGCTGGGAGGTGAAGAACGCCCCGATGTCCCACGACCCGAGGTGGCCGGTCGCCAGG
>JBFJMP010000407.1:0-2847 GCA_041633895.1 Nitriliruptoraceae bacterium | reverse complement strand
GGGGTGCGGCGACGGCAGGCAGCACGAGTGCGCCCGGGGGGCGCACGCCGGAAATCTACGACCCGTCCGCTTCGTGACCACCGGAGTGTGCGCCGTGGCAGCACCGCACACCTCCTACCGTCGTCGTAGACAGTGCCGAGGCAGGCCGTTAGGTTCGCAGGAACCCCACTCCAACAACGGAGCACCCGAATGCGCATTCGTTCCCTCGGCCGCCCGGCGGCCCTCCTCGTCGCCGGCGCGCTGCTCGCCACGGCGTGCAGCAGCGACGACACCGATCCCGTCGACGACCCGTCGGAGGAGATGACCGACGACGCCACCGACGCCCCGACGGACGAGATGACCGACGGCGCGATGGGCGAGTTCACGACCATCACCGACGGTGCGCTCACCGTCTGCTCCGACATCCCCTACGCCCCCTTCGAGTTCGAGGAGGAGGGCACCGCGACCGGCTACTCCGGCTTCGACGTCGAGATCATGGAGGGCATCGCCGCGTCGATGGACCTCGAGCTCGTCATCAGCGTGACCGGCTTCGACGCCATCCAGTCCGGCACCGCACTGGCCGCCAACGCCTGTGACGTCGCGGCCTCGGCCATGACGATCACGCCGGAGCGCGAGGAGAACGTCGACTTCACCGACCCGTACTTCGACGCCGACCAGTCCCTGCTCGTCAAGGGCGACAGCGGCATCGTCGACCTCGCCACCCTCGAGGGTGCGCTCGGCGTCCAGGCCGACACCACCGGCCAGGACTACGCCGAGGCGAACTTCGACGGCGACATCATCGAGTTCCCGGGGGCGGCCGAGCTGTTCGCCGCGCTCGAGGCGGGCACGGTCGTGGGCATCCTCCAGGACCTGCCGGTCAACGTCGACCGCGCCCAGCAGGACGCCAGCGTGTCGGTCGTCGCCACGTTCACGACCGGTGAGCAGTACGGCTTCGCCGTCGCCGAGGGCAACACGGCACTGTTGGCCGCCATCAACGCCGGCCTCGCCGAGATGCGTGCCGACGGCAGCTACGACGCGATCTACGCCTCCTACTTCGAGGCCTGATCCGCCCATGTGACGCGCTCGCGTCACGTACGTTCGTCAGCGGGAGGGGACCACCATGGGCCCCTCCCGCTGACGTTCACCCGTCGATCCACGCGATCGGGAGCGCCCATGGCCGCCACGTCCCCGCCCGTCCTCCGTCGGTTGTCGCCGCGCCAACGACAGCGGCTCGTCCGGGGCGTGCTGTACGTCCTGTTCGTGGTCGGCGTGGCCGCCTTCGCCGTCGTGGCCGACTGGACCCGCATCCGGACCAGCTTCTTCAACGTCGACCTCGCACGCGAGATGTTCCCGCTGATCATCACGCGGGCCGCCAAGAACACGATCGTCTACACGATCCTGGCGTTCCTGATCGGCCTGACCGGCGGCGTGGCCCTGGCGCTGATGAAGCTGTCGCCGGTGGCCCCCTACCGCTGGCTGGCCACCGGCTACATCGAGTTCTTCCGCGGCCTGCCCGCCATCCTCACGCTGTTCCTGTTCGGCTTCGGCGTCCCGATCGCGTTCCCGGGGTTCCGCTGGCCGGGCGGCAACATCGGCGGCGCGATCGTCGGCCTCGGGGCCGTGGCGGCCGCGTACATGGCCGAGACGTTGCGCGCCGGCATCGAGGCCGTGCCGAAGGGCCAGACCGAGGCCGCCCGCTCGTTGGGCATGTCGTCGTCCCGCACGCTCGTGTCGATCGTGCTGCCGCAGGCCTTCCGCATCGTGATCCCGCCGCTGACCAACGAGGTCGTCCTGCTGATCAAGGACACGGCGCTGTTCTTCGTCATCGGCTTCCAGCTGACCCAGAAGGAGCTGTTCCGGTTCTCGCAGGACATCGCCAACGACAACTTCAACGCCACGCCCCTGATCGTCGGAGGCTTCATGTACCTGGCCGTCACGCTGCCCATGACTCGGCTGGTCGCCCAGCTCGAGAAGCGCAACAAGGCGGCGCGCTGATGGCGGGCCGGACCATCGACGGCGCCATCGCCGCGATCGACATCGAGCGCCTGCACCTGTCGTTCGGGAGCCTCGAGGTGTTGAAGGGCATCGACTTCACGGTCGCCGAGGGCGAGGTGGTGTGCGTCATCGGCCCGTCCGGGTCGGGCAAGTCCACGCTGCTTCGGTGCGTGAACCTGCTCGAGAAACCGAACGCCGGTCGGGTGTTCGTGGAGGGCATCGACGTCACCGACGAGGACACCGACGTCGACGCCGTGCGCACCCGGATCGGGATGGTGTTCCAGCAGTTCAACCTGTTCCCGCACCTGTCCGTGCTGCGCAACCTGACGCTGGCCCAGCGTCGCGTCCTGAAGCGCTCCAAGGAGGAGGCCGCCGAGGTCGCCCGGGCCACCCTCGCCAAGGTCGGCCTCGAGGACAAGATCGACGCCTATCCGGCGCACCTGTCCGGCGGCCAGATGCAGCGCGTCGCGATCGCGCGGGCGCTGGCCATGAACCCGGACATGATGCTGTTCGACGAGCCGACCTCGGCGCTGGACCCGGAGCTGGTGGGTGACGTCCTCGAGGTGATGCAGACGCTGGCGGACGAGGGCATGACGATGCTCGTCGTGACCCACGAGATGGGGTTCGCGCGCGAGGTCGCCGACCGCGTCGTGTTCATGGACGACGGCGTGGTGGTCGAGGAAGGGGCGCCGGCCGACGTGCTGGACAACCCCCGCGAGGAGCGCACCCAGCAGTTCCTGAGCAAGGTGCTCTGAGGGCGTCCGGCCCGGGGCGTCGGGTCGCGCCCCGCCCCGAACCCCGCGCTCTGGCGCGGGAACGGGGCGGTGAGCCCTGACGGAGACGCCGAACGCCCGAGAACCCGCGCTCTGGCGC
>JBFJMP010000406.1:0-2848 GCA_041633895.1 Nitriliruptoraceae bacterium | reverse complement strand
GGCCCTGCGGATGGTCGCGGGCCTCGAGGAGATCAGCCGCGGGAAGCTCAAGATCGGCGACCAGGTCGTGAACGACCTCTCGCCGAAGGAGCGCGACATCGCGATGGTCTTCCAGTCCTACGCGCTCTACCCCCACATGACGGTCGCGGACAACATGGGCTTCGCGCTCAAGCTCGCCAAGGTCGACAAGGCCGAGATCGAGCGCCGGGTCACCGAGGCGGCGGAGTTGCTCGACCTCACCGAGCACCTCGACCGCAAGCCCAAGGCCCTGTCGGGTGGGCAGCGCCAACGCGTGGCAATGGGCCGCGCGATCGTGCGCAGTCCGCAGGCCTTCCTCATGGACGAGCCGCTGTCGAACCTCGATGCCAAGCTCCGTGTGCAGATGCGCGCCGAGATCTCGGCCCTGCAGGCACGGCTCGGCGTCACAACCGTCTACGTGACACACGACCAGGTCGAGGCGATGACGATGGGCGACCGCGTGGCGGTCCTCAAGCTCGGGGTCCTGCAGCAGGTGGACGCGCCCCAGTTCCTCTACGACCACCCCGACAACCTGTTCGTCGCCGGTTTCATCGGCTCCCCGGCGATGAACCTCGGAGCCGCGCGCCTGTCGGGCACGCCCGGCCGCCCCATGGTCGACGTGGGAGACGGGGAACACCTCGTGGTGTCCGACGCCGCCCTCGCCGAGTACCCCGGCGTGGCGGACCGGATCGGCGACGAGGTCGTGATCGGCATGCGTCCCGAGCACTTCACCCGCGACGTTGCGACGGAGGGAGCCGTGTGGCACCGCCGCCGCGTGGGCCTCGTGGAGATGCTGGGCGCGGAGATGCTCGTGCACTTCGACACGCACGTGCCTCCTGTGCTGTCCGAGGACATGCGGTCCGCGTTGGACGACGAGGACGCCTACGCCGAGATGGAACGGGCCGCACGCAAGGGCGGGCAGCAGTTCGTCGCGCGCCTGGACCCGTCCGACCCGCCACGGCCCGGTGACGTCATCGACATCGGCTTCGACGTGGACCACCTGCACTTCTTCGACGCGGCGAACGGACAGGCCCTGAGGTGATCCCTTCTTGCCGGCCTCGCCGGGCCGGTGGCACAACTGACTGACAACGGGAGACGTCATGCGTACGACTGGAATGACCCGGCTGCTCGCCGGCGCTGCGGCACTGACGATGGTGCTGGCGGCCTGCAGCAGCGACGACACCGCCGACGACCCGGGCGACGACACGCCCACGACCCCGGCGGACGGGGACCCGACCACGCCGAGTGGCGACGGGACCGACATGGACCTCAGCGGCACGCAGGTGTCGATCTTCGGTGCCCCGACGAGCATCGAGGGCGACGCGATCAACGCCGTCATCGACGAGTTCTTCAACACGCCCACCGGCGCGGACGCCTTCTACGAGGGCTCGGACAGCTTCGAGACCCAGATCAAGATCCGCGTCGACGGTGGCAACCCGCCGGACCTCGCCCTGTACCCCCAGCCCGGTGCCATCATCGAGCAGGCGGAGGCAGGGAACGCGATCGCACTCGAGGACCTCGGGTTCGACATCGCCGACCTGGAGGCCCGGTTCGGTGCCTACCTGATGTCGCTCGGTGAGTACGAGGGCCTCCACTACGGACTGCCCACCAACGCCAACTACAAGAGCCTGATCTGGTACAGCATCCCGGTGTTCGAGGCCGAGGGCTACGACGTCCCCTCGACCTGGGATGAACTGGTGGCGCTGTCCGACCAGATGATCGCGGACGGCTACACGCCGTGGATCCACGCCACGGGCTCCGACGATGCGACCGGGTGGCCGGCGACGGACTTCATGGAGGACGTGCTCCTGCGCAGCGGCGGCACCGACGTCTACGACAGTTGGGTGCTGCACGAGATCCCGTTCGACGACCCAGCGGTGCTGGCGGCGGGCGAGCTGTACGGCGACCTGGTCTTCACCGACGGCTACACGGTCGGTGGTGCGTCGTCGATCCCGAGCACGGACTTCCGTGACGCCCCGGCCGCGCTGATCGGCGACCCACCGGCCGCGCTGCTGATGCGCCAGGCGAGCTTCATCACGAACTTCTTCCCGGACGGGGCCGAGTTCGGGGTGGACTACGGGGCGTTCCCGTTCCCGTCGATCGACGGGCAGGACGGGGCGCTGATCGCGGGTGAGTTCGCGGTCGTCTTCGATGACCGACCCGAGGTTCGTGAGTTCATCCGGATCTTCACCGACACCGAGGCCCAGTGCGCCGGCGGCAGCTTCGAAGGCGTGTCCCGCATCTCCCCGAACGTGAACACCTCGGCGGACTGCTACACGAACGAGGTCGTGGCCACGTCGGCCGAAGGGGTGCTCAGCGCACTGCGCGAAGGCACCGCACGCTTCGACGGCTCGGACCTGATGCCGACCGAGGTCGGATCCGGGACGTTCTGGATCGGCATGAACGAGTGGATGCGCGGCACGAAGGACCTGCCGACGGTCCTCGCCGAGATCGACGCCAGCTGGCCGAGCTGACCATCGCGACGTCGGGGCGGGGAGCGCCCCCGCCCCGACGTCGGGCAGTCCACACGGGCACCGAGTCAGCAGGGAGCGCAGGATGACGACAGCGACGCCGGAGGTCGGGCGAGGGCCGTCCACGCGCCAGGTCGTGCAGGGGCTCGTGGGGCTGGCCATCCCGGTCGTCCTGATCCTCGTGCTCGGGTGGGCCATCACCTGGATGCGTGACACCGACGCCAGCACGTTGGTCGTCGTGACGGTGGCGTTGGTCCTGGGCGTCGGCGGGGTGTTCGCCGCGTTCTTCGGCATGGACCGGGCGGTGAACCAGTTGCCCTTCCGCCTCCAGGAGTCCGTGCGGCCGTGGGTGTTCGTCG
>JBFJMP010000405.1:0-2874 GCA_041633895.1 Nitriliruptoraceae bacterium | reverse complement strand
GACGCGCTCGTACCCGAGGTCGTGGACGGCGCCCCGCTCGCCCCGTGGTCGCGTGCCGTCGAGGCGGACGGTGCCCTCGTCGGGTTCGTGATGGTCGCCGCGCCGACCGCCGCCCATCCCGAGCCCTACCTCTGGCGGCTGCTCGTCGACCGGCTGCACCAGCGCCGCGGCATCGGGGACCGGATCCTCGACCTGCTGGTCGAGCAGTGCCGTGCGTGGGGTGTCGCCAGCCTGGTGACGAGCTGGGTCGACGGCGTCGGCTCGCCCCGCCCCTTCTACGAACGCCGCGGCTTCGTGCCGACCGGCGAGATCATCGACGGCGAGGTCGAGGCGCGCCTCACCCTGCCGTGACGCCCGCCGCGAACCCCCACGACCTCAGAGGGCAGCTTCCAGGCGGTGCATCGACTCGCCGTAGGCCTCGATGACGTCCCGCGGCCGCAGGCCGAACTCGCCGTAGAAGTCCACCAGTGCCTCGCGGTCCGGCCGGTCCTCGGTCACGTGGGCGACGATCGTCAGCGGCGTCCCGGGCGCGACCGGCAACTCGGTGAACCCGAGGGTGGTCGAGCGCTCGTAGGCCACCCGTGCCAGTTCCCGCGCCACGCCCCGCCGCCGCAGCGACGGGTGAACCGTGAGCACGAACACGACCAGCGCCGGCACCTCGGTCACCGGCCCGGGCGGGCACTCCTCGCCGGCGATCATCGCCACCGGCACGTCGTCCTCGTCGACGAGGAACAGCGAGTGCGTGAACTTCCCGTACTGCCGGTGTTCGCGCAGTTGGCTGTGGGTCTGGCTCATGTGTTCGGGCAGTGCGGTCGGGAACACCTCACGTGCCAACGCGGCCAGCTCCTCGGCGAACCGTTCGGCGCGCACCGGTGTCATCACGTACCCACGCAGGCCACACACGACCACGTCCGGCGGCCCGAGCACGTCGAGCGTCGTCAGGTCGATCTGCTCGCTCAACATGCACCTCCCGAGGCCGACGCGACGCGAGGTCGGCCGCGCCACCCTAGTGGGCCTCGGACATTTCCGGCGCCCGCGTGCGGTCAGGGCCGGTCAGGGGCGGTCAGGAGCGGAGGTCCTCGAGCAACGCGACGAGCCCACGCGGCGAGAACGGCTTCTGCAGCCAGCCCGCACACCCGAGGGCCAACGCCTGGTCGCGGGCCGCCTCACTGCTGTGGGCCGACATCGCGATCACCGGCAGTGGGAAGGGGCGCCCGAGCCGCTCCATCACCTCGAAGCCGTCGATCCCCGGCAGGCGGATGTCCAGCAGGAGCATGTCGGCGGCCGCGACGAGGTCGAGCCCCTCCTCGCCGCTGGCAGCTTCGAGCACGTCGAACCCGGCCGACTCCAGGTTGACCGTGATCAGCAACCGGATGTCGGGCTCGTCCTCGACCACGAGCACACGGGTCACGAGGCCGGCTCCAGGCGGACGACGAAACTCGCGCCGTCGTCCTCGGGCTGGTGGTCGATGCTCCCGCCGAAGCGTTCGAGCAGGCGTCTGCTGATGCTCAGGCCGAGCCCCGACCCACCGAGCCCCGCCCGTCGCCCCCGCGCGAACGGCACGAACAGGTTCTCGGCCACCTCGGGGTCCACGCCCGGCCCGTCGTCGCGGACCTCGACCACGACGCGGTCGTCGTCGGCGGTGGTGGCGATCACCGACAGCTGGGAGCCCCCATGCTGGATGGCGTTGGCGACCAGGTTCACGAAGACGCGTTCGAGGTCGTCGGCGGCAGCCTGCACGCGCAGGCCGGCCGGGATGCCGACGTCGATCGCGACCCGTTGGGTCGCGTGCAACGGCAGGGACTCGATGGCGCGCTCGACGACGTCAGCGAGGTCGACCTGCTCGACCAGCGCCGTGCTGGCGTCGGCCTCGATGGTCGACAGGTCGAGCAGGGTCTCGGTCAGTCGCTTCAGGCGTTCGCCGTTGCGAGCGAGTGCTGCCGTCACCACCTTGCGCTGGTCGTCGGGCAGGTCGTCGGACGCGAGCATCCCGATGGCGTACGTCACGGTCGTGACCGGCGTCCGCAACTCGTGGGCCGCATCGCTCACGAAGCGACGGAGTTCGAGGTCGAGGTTGCGGCGTTCGGTGATGTCGACGGAGATCCCGTGCATCACCACGACCATGCCGTCCTCGTCCACCTCGACGTCACCGCGAGCCTGCACCCATCGGATCGCGCCGTTCGGACGCACGAGGCGGTGCTCGATGGTGTAGCTCGATGCGGTCTTCAGGGCCCGCCGGACGATGGTGGTGATCGTCTCGCGGTCGTCGGGGTGGATCAGGCTCTGGAAGGTCTCGAACGTCTCGTCGTGCACCTCCGGGTCGGTCCCGAAGAGCTGACGGAGCTCGTCGGACCACACGACCTCGTTCGTCGTGAGGTCCCACAGCCAGCTCCCCACGTGGGCAAGGCGTTCGACGTTCGCCAGGCGACGCGTCAGCCGCGCGACCTCGGCTTCGAGGTCGCGCGAGCGAACGGAGTTCTCCGGCACCTTGTTGTCCCTCTCGGGGAGCACCGCGGCGCCATCCATCCCGAGCGCCCGGACTCCCATCCACGCGGAACGCTAGCCGTGCCCACCCCGGACGCGAGTCCCGATTCTTCAGACCCGCCACCTGATCGGGGCACGCGGGTCCGGGTCGTAACTGCAGTACGTGCCCGTGTTGACGGCTTGCTCGAGGTGCTCCGCAAGTTCAGGATGGTGCTCGCCGATCCGGGCCAACGCGTACCGGAGCGCGCGGGTGACGGTCACCCGCGCGCGCTCGGAGGACGAGGCCGCTCGGCGCCCGCGTCCGCCCAACCCGACCGCCCTCGACAACTCTTGCACGAGGTAGTCCCGATCGGCCCGCGCCAGCGCCGCGCGCTCGACGTCGTTGTTCCG
>JBFJMP010000404.1:0-2878 GCA_041633895.1 Nitriliruptoraceae bacterium | reverse complement strand
GGGCATGGTCGAGGTGAGGGTCTTGCCCTCACCGGTCTTCATCTCGGCGATGTTGCCCTCGTGCAGGGCGAGGCCACCGAAGACCTGGACGTCGTAGGGCCGCTGGCCGAGGACCCGCCAGGCAGCCTCACGCACCACCGCGAACGCCTCACAGAGGAGGTCGTCGAGCGTCTCCCCGTCGGCGAGGCGGGCACGGAACTCGTCGGTCTTGGCCTTGAGTTCGGCGTCGGAGAGGGCGGCGATGTCGTCGGAGAAGGCGTTGACGTCCTCGACGACCTTGAAGATCTGCTTGGCCTTGCGGCCTTCGCCCCAGCGCAGCGGGTTCAGTACGGCCATGGGTTGTCTGGCTCCATGCAGTGGAAACGGTCTGGGGTCGGCAGCGGGACAGCGACAGAAGGATTCAGGGTGCCACCGTGCGACCCCGCGGCGATGGTACGCGCTCGTCGGCGTGCGGTGACGCTGGCCGGTCAGGCAAGGCCGGCTTCCGCCCACAGCTCGCGCGGGATCGACCGACGGTTCGGCTGGAACACCCCGGAGCCGCGGACCAGCAGGGTGCCGTCCGGGTCGGTGATCGTGGCATCCGCGAGGTTGGTGCTGCGCCCCGACCGGATGACGACGCCCTCGACCACGTGGTGCCGGTCGGGCATGACCGGGGCGAGGTAGTCCACGCTCAGGTGCACGGTCAGCTGCGGGACCCAGCGCGTGCCCGACATGGCGATGGCCATGCCGGCGGCGTCGTCCAGGATGGCCGCGAGGAAGCCGCCGTGCGCGATGCCGGCGGGGTTCAGCAGGGCGTCCGGCACACGCCACGTCATCCTGCTGCGCCCCGGGGCCTGCTCGTCGGCGTCGACCGCGTAGCCGAGCAGGTCGGCGTGGGGGGCGGAGATGCCCTGGGCGCCCATCCAGCCCATGAACTCGAGCGCCGACATCGTCGCCCAGGCGTCGGCCCAGTCGTTGGGGAGCAGTGCCACGTGGAGTGTCCTCGTCCGGTCGAGTGGCGAGGCTACGACGTGGTGTTCAGCGCTCGCGCATCCGCGACCGGCGGCCGTCAGTTGATCTCGAGCAGCTTCTCGCGGACGGCGTAGACGACGGCCTCCATGCGCGAGTGCAGGTGGAGCTTCTCCAGGATGTTGCGGACGTGGTTCTTGACCGTGTTCTCGGAGATGAACAGCGCCTTGGCGATCTCGCGGTTGTTCATGCCCTTCGCCACGTGCTCGAGGACCTCCATCTCGCGCGGGGTGAGCTTGGGCGCCGGGACCTGCTCCTTCTCCTCCTCCTCGCGCTTGATCATCGAGGCGAACTCGTTGAGCAGCTTGGACGCCATGGACGGCGAGATGAGCGACTGGCCGGCATAGACGGACCGCACGGCGTTGCCGATCTCGTCGATCGAGATCTCCTTGAGGAGGTAGCCGTTCGCGCCGGCCTTGATCGCCTCGTAGAGGTCGTCCTCCTCGTCGCTGATCGTCAGCACGAGGATCTTGATGTGCGGCAGCGACTCCTTGATGCGACCCGCCGCCTCGATGCCCGACAACTGGGGCATGCGGACGTCGAGGACCATCACGTCCGGCGTCTCGGCCAGGGCCACCTCGACGGCGCTCAGGCCGTCGCCGACCTCGCCGACGACCTCGATGTCGTCCTCGTCCTCGAGGACCATCCGCAGACCCCGGCGGAACAACTCATGGTCATCCGCGATGAGAATCCGGATGCGGTCGTCTGCGATGGCATCGTCCGGCACCGATGGCCTCCCGGGTTGATGGCGGCCGAGATCGTGTTCCGCTGGTGCCCCACCGGACACGCTCGACCTCCACGGAGTCTAGCCCACCTCGTGTGCTCACAACGGGCCACGATCCGAGTGGATCATGGCCCGTCGTGACCATCTGTCGGTGTCCAGGGTGGAGCGGGCTCGAATCAGCGCGGGGCGGCCGCGTTCGCGGTGTTGGCCAGGCGCGGCTTCGACACGAGCTTGGTCTTCATCTTGCGGACCTGACGGGTCAGCTTCGCCTCGGCCCGGTCGATGGCGGTGATGGGATCTGGTGCGGATGCACTCGCACGCAGGTACTTGCCCTTGGCATGGAGCACGACCTCGCAGTGGATCTTGTCCTCGATGCGGGGGTTCTGCTCCTCCGAGAAGACGACTTCCATGTCGATGAAGCGGTCGAAGAGCTTCCGAACTCGCGACAGCTTCGCGACGGCCTCCTCCCGGACCTCGTCGGAGAGATCGAGGTTCTTGCCCATCACGGTGATCTGCATCTCGCCTCCTGCCTGTCCCGGCGCGTCCGGAGTCTCCGGAGGAGGACGGCAGGTCACCCTGAGTGCTGCGAGAACCGATGTGCGAGTACCGAGCGAACCGGGACTCGAGTCTCCGGGCGGCGCACCGGCCTCCAGTGGCCGGCGCCACGACGGTAGCAACCGGCGCCGGTCCGCGGGGCCGAAAGGAGGGGGCTCGTCAGGACCACTTCCGTGCGGCGTTCAACCACCCGTCCCGTGCCCCGCCCGGGCCAGCACCGCGACCACCACCGACCGCGCCCCGGCCCGTCCGAGCGCCCCGATCGCCGCCGCGGCCGTGGCCCCCGTCGTGACCACGTCGTCGACCAACAGGACGCGGGCGTGGTCGAGTCGGCGTCGGGGCCGGAACGCGTCGGCGCCGTCCCAGTCGGTGCCGCCCGCGCCACGGTCGGGGGTGCCCGGCGTCGCTCGGATGGCCCGCGCCACCAGGGGCACGCCAAGCGCCCCGGCGACTGGCCGCGCCAACAGGTCCGTGTGGGAGAAGCCCCGTGCGCGCCGGCGCCGCGGCTCGGTCGGGACCGGCACGACCACGTCGACCGTCGGCGCGGCCGCGCGGACCACGGCGGCGAGGCGGATGCCGAACGGCGTCCAG
>JBFJMP010000403.1:0-2879 GCA_041633895.1 Nitriliruptoraceae bacterium | reverse complement strand
GCCGGTGCGCTCGAGCTCGTGGAGCAGTGTGGTCATCAGACGGGCGCCGGTTGCGCCGAGTGGGTGCCCGAGTGCGATCGCGCCGCCGTTGACGTTCACCCGGTCGAGGTCCGCGCCCAGTTCCTTGGCCCAGGCGAGCACGACGGATGCGAACGCCTCGTTGATCTCGACGAGGTCGATGTCGTCGAGGCTCATGCCCGTGCGCTCGAGTGCGTGCCGCGTCGCGGGGATCGGGGCGGACAGCATCCGGATCGGGTCCTCACCCCGCACCGTCAGGTCGACGATGCGTGCGCGTGGCGTCAGCCCGAACCGCTCGACGGCGCGTTCGGAGGCGACGAGCAGTGCGGCGGCACCGTCCGAGATCTGCGACGCCACGCCGGCGGTCAGGCGTCCGTCGGGCACCAGCGTGCGCAGGCCCTGCATCTTCTCGATGGTCGTGTCCCGTCGCGGGCCCTCGTCGTGCTTCACGCCGGCGAGCGGCTCGATCTCGAGGTCGAAGCGCCCCTCGTCGATCGCACGGATGGCGCGCTGGTGCGACTCGTAGGCGAATGCCTCCATGTCGTCCCGGCTGATGTCCCAGTCGCGGGCGATCATCTCGGCGCCGACGAACTGGCTGACCTCCTGGTCGCCGTAACGTTCCCGCCAGCCGACCGACGTGCCGAATGGCGTCTCGAACCCGTACTCACGTCCGGCCAGCATCGCCGACGAGATCGGCAGGGCGGTCATGTGCTGCGACCCGCCCGCGACCACCAGGTCCTGCATCCCGGACAGCACGCCCATGGCGGCGAAGTGCACGGACTGCTGGGACGAGCCGCACTGGCGGTCGATCGTCACCCCCGGCACGTGCTCGGGCATGCCCGCGGCCAGCCAGGCGCTGCGCCCGACGTCGCCGGCCTGGGGACCGATCGTGTCCACGCACCCCCACACGACGTCGTCGACCTCGCCGGGGTCGATCCCGGAGCGCTCGACGAGGGCGCGGATGGCGTGCGCCCCGAGGTCGATCGGGTCGACCTCGGTCAGCCCGCCGTTGCGGCGTCCCACGGGCGATCGCACCGCGTCGATGATGTAGGCGTCGGCCATGGGCGGTCCTTCTGCAGCGGTGGAGGGTGGAGCGATCTCAACGTGTCACGATCACCGACGAGCCGTGGCCGAACAGGCCCTGGTTCGCGGTGATGCCGGCCTTCGGTGGGGCGCCGTCGTGGGTCACCTGGCGTGCGCCCGCCTGACCACGCAGTTGCCACGTCAGCTCACAGACCTGGGCCAGCGCCTGGGCGGGCACCGCTTCACCGAAGCAGCCCAGCCCCCCGGACGGGTTGACCGGCAGTCGCCCGCCGATCGTGGTCACACCGTCGTTCAGGAGCTTCTCGGCCTCGCCCGGCGGGCAGAAGCCGAGGTCCTCGTACCAGTCGAGTTCGAGTGCGCTGGAGAGGTCGTAGACCTCGGCCACCTCGATGTCCTCGGGACCGATGCCCGCCTCCTCGTAGGCCGCGTGGCCGATCGACGCCTTGAACGGTCGCTCGGGCAGCCCGACGACGTTGGAGGCGTCCGTGGCGAAGTTGGGCATTTCGATGATCGCGTTGGGGTAGGTCGGCGTGACCGTCGAGACCGCGGCGATCGCGACCGTGGTGTCCAACCCGTGCCGCTGCGCGTAGTCCCGCGAGGTCAGCACCACCGCCGCGCCCCCGTCCGAGGTCGCGCAGATGTCCAGCAGGTGGAGCGGCTCGGACACGTACGGCGAGTCCAGCACGTCCTGTTCCGTGAACGCCTTGTGGTAGCGGGCGTTGGGGTTCTCGAGGCCGTGGCGGGAGTTCTTGGCCTTGACCCTGGCGAAGTCCAGTGGGGTCGCGCCGTACAGCTCCATGCGGCGACGGGCCCACAGCGCGAAGTAGGTCGGGTTGGTGATGCCCGCGAGCCGAAAGCGCAGCCAGTCGGGATCGTCCGGGCGCTCGCCCGCGTTCGGGGCGAGGAAGCCCTTCGGCGTCGTGTCCGCGCCGACCACGAGCGCGACCTCGGCCTGACCGGCGAGGATTCGCGAGCGCGCCATGTCGATCGCCATGGCCCCGGTCGCGCAGGCTGCGTAGCACGACGCGATGCGTGCCCCGGTCCAGCCCAGCGCCTGCGCCATCGTCGCCCCGGCGACGTAGCCCGGGTAGCCGTTGCGCACCGTGTCACCACCCACGACGTAGTCGACGTCGGTCCAGGCGACGCCGGCGTCGTCGAGGGCCGCACGCGCGGCAGCCAGTCCGTACTCGACGAAGTTCCGACCCCACTTGCCCCACGGGTGCATGCCGACACCGGGTACGACGACATCGCTGGTCACGACGACACCTCCGCGGTCGTGGGACGGAACCGGAACATCGTCCGGTCCTGCCCGTCCTCGTCCGTGAACAGCGTTCCGACGGTCACCTCGACCGGCATGCCGGCCGCCAGCCCCGACGGGTCGACGTCGACGTCGAGTTGGCCGAGGACGGTGATGCCCGCGTCGTCGAGTGCCACGGCCACGACCGTGTAGGGCTCGAACGGCTCGGCGGCGACGTAGGGCGGCGGCGGGGCGTAGTGGTTGGTCGCCCACGACCAGATCGTGCCGGTGCGGGGCAGGTCCACCGATGTCAGGTCATCCGACCGGCACGCGGGGTTCGGGCATGTGCTCGCACGTGGCGGGAACACGGTCGTCCCGCAGGCCGTGCACGACTGGCCGACGAGGCGCGGCGGGTCGGTTGCGAACCACCCCTCGATGGCGGGACTCGATGCCGTGGTCACGCAGGCTCCTCGAACGATGGTGGGTGCATCGTTCCTGACACACCGTCAGATCGCAACTTCGGGCCTCCTCCCGTGGGTCGAGACCACCAGCACCGGTTTCTGACACACCGTCAGATACG
>JBFJMP010000402.1:0-2885 GCA_041633895.1 Nitriliruptoraceae bacterium | reverse complement strand
TTGAGGAACCGACGGACGTGGCCGGACTTCGTGCCGTAGTCGTTGCTCGAGATCTTGGGACGCATCTTGATCTCTTTGATGGTGATCTGGCTCTGCCGCTTGCGGGCCTCCTTCTCCTTCTGGCCCTGCTCGTAGCGGTGCTTGCCGTAGTCCATGATCCGGCAGACGGGCGGATCAGCCTGTGGCGCGACCTCGACCAGGTCGAGGTCGGCCTCGCGTGCGGAACGGAGTGCCTGGGCGAGCTGGACGATTCCAACCTGTTCGCCGTCGGCGTCGATCAGGCGGACACGCGGAACCTTGATGTCCGCGTTCAGCCGGTGTGGTTGCTCGATGGTGCTGCCTCCTTGGCGTGCGGCGCAGATCCCCTGGTCGGACGTCGTCCGTTCATGCCGGAACATGACGAACGGCGGCCCGGATCGGGCCGCCGCACGGTGCACGTCCACGCACGGGGCGGGACGGTTCGTGGGGACCCGGGAGGGCACGTGGCCCACCAGGTGGACGTCGTGGTCGACGACGCCGCTTCACGTGTGTTGTTGTGTGTGGTGCACAAGCGCGCTGCCCGAGGACAGCGCGGGGGCCATGGTATCAGCCCCGGCGGTGGCGCGAAAGAGCGCTCAGCGCCCCGGCAGCCACAGCTTGTTGACCGGCGACTCGCCCTGCGGGGGCGTGGCCGGGGGCGGCGTGGACCCGGGGGCATCGCCCTCGGGTGCCGCGGCTGCGGGAGCGCCCGATCCGGGCAGGTCGTTCGGCTCGGGCTGACCGGCTGCGGCCACCTCGCCCTCGGCTTCCACCTGCGCGAGCTTGAGCTGCGACAGGGCCTGGTCGACCTGCGACACGAGTTCCTCGTCGCCGGTGCCTCGCAGCGCGGCGTTGATCCCGGCGGCGATGTCGAGCAGCAGCCTGGCGTCGTTGCGTCCGAGTTTGACCTGCGCAGCGTTGAGCAGCCCCTGCAGGACCTCGGCCACGACCTGCTCGACCGGTGCACCCCGCATCTGCGCGAGGTACTGGCGGACCTCCTCCTCAGAGGGGCCGTCGGCTCCGGGCGGAATGGACTGGCTCACGGTGTTCCCTGCAATCGTCTCGTTGGCGGTCTGCGACCCGGCGCGCGTCGGCGCGGTGCCGTGTCGCTCAGTGGTGCGCGTCGGCCTTCTCGATCTCGCCCGGCTTGGCCATCCCGAAGATGACGAGGCCCAGGACGATGCCGACCACGGCGGCGAGCAGCGTGCCGTCGAAGTCACCGGTACCGAACCCGGTCTCCTCCTCGGCGTGTGCCTCGTCCTCGGCGTGGTCGTCGCCTTCGTCCGCGTGGTCGTCGGCCTCCTCGGCGTGGTCGTCGGCCTCCGTGGCCTCCTCGGTGCTGGCCTCCTCGGCCAGGGCAGGAGCCGCGACGATGGCGACGGAGAGCAGGACGGCGGTCATCGAGGCCATCAGCAGGTGCAGCAGGCGACGCACGGGGAACTCCTGAGGGTCAGGGTCTGGGGATCACGGTCTGGGCCGCCGCGTGGGGGCCAGAGCTCGGGTACGAATCGTTGTCGGCGTGCGCGGCACGACCGACAGGACCGGGAGCCTACCGGTGGCCTCGTACCGCGGGAAACCCCGGGCCCGGCCGACAGTAGGCTTGGCCGCCGCGGGCGACCACGGACCCGCACCCCACCCCGCCACCCGTCTGGAGTCGCCGTGAAGACGTTCGACGCCCTGTTCGCGGAACTCGCCGACAAGGCGCGCACGCGCCCCGCCGGCAGCGGCACGGTTGCCGCCCTCGACGCCGGGGTCCACACGATCGGCAAGAAGGTCGTCGAGGAGGCCGCCGAGGTCTGGATGGCGGCCGAGCACGAGTCGGACGAACGCACGGCCGAGGAGATCTCGCAACTGCTCTACCACCTCCAGGTCCTGATGCTGGCCCGCGGCCTCACGCTCGAGGATGTCTACGCTCACCTCTGACCCACGCCAGCGGCGCACCTCGCCACACCCACCCGACGCCCGTTCCTGCCTCCGGATGACCTGCCATCATGCTTCGCGTAGCCGTCCCCAACAAGGGGTCCCTGTCCGACGCCGCCACCGAGATGCTTCGGGAGGCGGGGTATCGCCAGCGGCGTGACCGCAAGGACCTCGTCCTCGTCGATCCGCAGATGGAGACCGAGTTCTTCTACCTGCGGCCCCGCGACATCGCGACGTACGTGGGTACGGGTCGCCTCGACGCCGGCATCACCGGCCGCGACCTGCTGCTGGACTCCGGGGCGACCGCCGACGAGATCCTGCCCCTGGGGTTCGGCGGGTCGACGTTCCGGTTCGCCGCCGTTCCGGGCACCATCGCGTCGCTCGAGGACATCGCCGGGCACCGCATCGCCAGTTCGTACACCGGCCTCGTGGAGCGCTTCCTCGACGACCGTGGCATCGAGGCCGAGCTGATCCACCTCGACGGCGCCGTCGAGACCGCCGTCCGGCTGGGCGTCGCCGACGTGGTCGCCGACGTCGTGTCGACCGGGACCACGCTGCGCAACGCCGGCCTCGTCACCATCGGCGAGCCGCTGCTCGAGTCCGAGGCCGTGCTGATCCGCGGCCGGGACGTCGAGCCCAACACGGCCGTCGACCAGCTCGTCCGTCGCCTCCAGGGCCTCATCATCGCCCGCCGCTACGTCATGATGGACTACGACGTCCAGGTCGAGCACGTGGATGCCGCGTGTGCGCTGACCCCGGGGATCGAGTCCCCGACGGTCTCGCCGCTGCACAACGAGGGCTGGGTGGCCGTGCGTTCCATGGTCGAGCGTCGCGAGGCCAACCGCGTCATGGACGAGCTCTGGAACCTCGGCGCCCGCGGCATCCTCCTGTCGGAGATCCTCAGCTGCCGACTCTGATCTCTCCCGGCGTCGGGGTCGGGTCGGATC
>JBFJMP010000401.1:0-2900 GCA_041633895.1 Nitriliruptoraceae bacterium | reverse complement strand
GAGGAGACCGTCGACTTCGTCCCCAACTACGACGGGTACGAGGAGGAGCCGACGGTCCTGCCGGCGCGGTTCCCGAACCTGCTGGCGAACGGCTCGACCGGCATCGCGGTCGGCATGGCGACCAACATCCCGCCGCACAACCTCGGCGAACTGATCGACGCGACCGTCGCCCTGATCGACGACGACACGCTGACGGCCGTCGACCTCATGCAGTACGTGCCGGCACCGGACTTCCCGACGGGCGGCCTGATCCTGGGCCAGCGGGGCGCGCACGATGCGTTCACGACGGGGCGCGGCTCGATCAAGGTCCGCGCCGTCGCCACCATCGAGGAGGGCGGCGGCCGGGGCGGTGAGCGCGAGAAGATCGTGGTCACCGAGATCCCGTACATGGTCAACAAGGCGCGCCTGCTCGAGAAGATCGCCGACCTCGTCAACTCCAAGGTCATCACGGGCATCGCCGACCTGCGCGACGAGTCCAGCCGTGAGGGCATGCGGATCGTCGTCGACCTCAAGCGCGACGCGAACAGCCAGGTCGTGCTCAACCAGCTCTACAAGCACACCCAGCTGCAGGACACCTTCGGGGTCAACTGCCTCGCGCTCGTCGACGGCGTGCCGCGCACGCTCACGCTGGACCAGGCGCTGCGCCACTACATCGCGCACCAGGTCGAGGTCATCGAGCGCCGCACGACCTACCGGCTGCGCAAGGCGCGTGAACGCGCCCACGTGGTCGAGGGCCTGCTCATCGCGCTGGACCACATCGACGAGATCATCGCGACGATCCGCGCGTCCCAGACGCCGGACGCCGCCAAGCTCGCCCTGGTCGAGCAGTTCGAGCTGTCCGACATCCAGGCGCAGGCGATCCTCGACATGCAGCTGCGGCGCCTCGCGGCGCTGGAGCGCCAGAAGCTGCAGGACGAGTTCGACGAGCTGATGGCCCGCATCGCCGAGTACGACGCGATCCTGGGCGACCCGGACCGGGTCAAGGCGATCATCAAGGAGGAGCTCGGCGAGATCCGCGACAAGTACGCGGACGAGCGGCGCTCCCGGATCGTGCCCGACGACGGCGAGATGGCGGTCGAGGACCTCATCCCCGAGTCGTCCATCGTCGTGACGCTGACCAACGCCGGCTACATCAAGCGCACCTCGGTCGAGGCCTTCAAGAGCCAGAACCGTGGGGGCAAGGGCGTACGGGGCGCCGGCATGCGTGACGACGACATCGTGTCGTCGCTGGTCACCTGCTCGACGCACGACTTCCTGCTGGTGTTCACCAACCGGGGCAAGGCCTACCGCATCAAGGCCTTCCAGATCCCCGAGAAGAACCGTGACGCCAAGGGCGTCTACATCACCAACGTCCCCGGCCTCGCGTTCGAGCCGGACGAGACGGTCGCGGCCGTGCTCGCCCTGCCCGAGTTCGACGACACCAAGTACGTGGCGTTCGCGACCCGCAACGGGACCGTGAAGCGCACGCGACTCGACGACTTCGACTCCCCCCGTTCGGTGCTGATCGCCATCAACCTCAACGAGGGCGACGAGCTGATCGGCGTCGAGGTCACCTCCGGGAACGACGACATCCTGCTCGTGTCGCGCCAGGGCAAGGCGATCCGGTTCGGTGAGGACGACGCCCGCGCGATGGGGCGCAATGCCGCCGGTGTCCGCGGGATGCGCCTGTCGGGCGACGACGACGCCGTCCTGTCCATGTCGGTGGTCGACCAGGCCGAGGACCGCTACGTGTTCACGGTCACCTCGCGCGGCAAGGGCAAGCGCACCGTGATGCAGGAGTACCGCGTCCAGGGGCGCGGCGGCTCCGGCATCCGCACGCACAGCCTGCGTGACGGCGAGGTCGTGGCCGGGGCGCTCGTGGCCCACTACGAGGACGCCGAGGTCCTGCTCGTGTCCAGCGCGGGCACGGTCATCCGCATCGACGCGGCCGACTTCAAGCCGCAGTCGCGCTCGACGCAGGGCGTCAACGTCATGGACACGGGCGACGCGACGGTGGTCGGCATGGCGTTGGTGGCCGAACTGGAGGAGGGCGACCTGCCTGCCGATGGTGAAGGCGTGGAGGCCGTGACGGATGGCGGGGACGGTCCTGCTTCCGACGCGACCGACCAACCGTAGACTCCACAGGACGTGCCCGTCAGAGGTGGCCCCACGTGACCCGGCGTAAGTTGACTCTCCGACGCATCGACCCCTGGTCGGTGCTCAAGTTCGGCTTTGCGCTGAATCTGGCGCTCATGTTCGTCGCGTTGCTCGGCGCGTGGTTGCTCTGGCTCGTGATCGGGCGCCTCGACGTCATCGCGACCGCGTGTGACTCCATCGGGACCGTGTTCCTCAACATCGAGGACTGCGGCGTCAACGGTGGGGCGCTGTTCCGGACGCTGTTCCTGGTCGGACTGCTCGGTGTCGTGGTCCAGACCGGGATCATGGTGCTGATGGCGTTCCTCTACAACCTGATCGCCGACCTCACCGGTGGCCTCCAGTTCACGTTCATCGACGAGGCCGGCAACGGCGGGCTGCTCACGGCGTCGACGAAGGACTCGCTGTCGTCGACCAACGGGCCGGTCGGGCGTCCCCCGGTGGCCCCAGTGTCTCGGGGTGAGTCGAGGGGTGAGGCCACGTCGGGCTCGTCCGGCAGTGGTTCGGACACGCCCCGCCGTGAGGTGGATCCCGCGCCCCGGCGCGAGGCGCCGGCGACCCCGCCCCAGCAACGCGCACCCCACACCCCCAGCGACCCCACCCGTCCCACGCCGCCGCAGTCGTCGCCGACGCCCCCGAAGGCCCCGGACGGTCCGAACACGCCGGGTTCGGCCCGCCCCGACGGTGGCCTGTGGCAGAACCGCCCACAGGACTGACAGCAGGACCGCGGGCCGCCCTCCGGGCGCACACCTCCGGGCCTCCATTCG
>JBFJMP010000400.1:0-2911 GCA_041633895.1 Nitriliruptoraceae bacterium | reverse complement strand
GCGACGGCATGGCTCGCGAAGCCCGGACGCGCCCTCGCAAGCCCGGACGTACCGCCCCCACCCCGGACGCAGGCCCGCCCCCCACGCGGGTCTACCCTGACGTGCTCCGAAGTCTTCCGCCCCGACCCGAGGCGCCCCCGTGCCGCTCACCCTGTATCCCGCCGTCGACATCAAGGACGGCCGTGCCGTGCGCCTCACCCAGGGCAAGGCCGACGAAGAGACGGTCTACGACGCGGACCCGGTCCACGCCGGCCAGCAGTTCGCGGACGCGGGCAGCGAGTGGCTGCACGTGGTCGACCTCGACGCCGCCTTCACGGGCGAGCCGAAGAACCGTCACCTCATCGAGCAGATGGTCGCTGCCACGGGGTGTCGCGTGCAGGCGTCCGGGGGCGTCCGCACCCTCGCCGACGTGGAGGCCTCGCTCGGCTACGGCGCCGAGCGGGTCGTCATCGGGACCATGGCGCTGAAGAACCCGGACTTCGTCCGCGAGGTGCTCGACACGGTCGGCCCGAAGATCGCCGTCGGCCTCGACGCCCGCGGCAACGTCCTGCAGGCGCGCGGCTGGACCGAGGAGGCCGGTGACCTGTTCGAGGCGCTCGAGACCTTCAGCGAGATGGGCGTCCCGCGCTTCGTCTACACCGACGTGGCCAAGGACGGGATGCTCCAGGGACCCAACGTCGAGATGCTGACGAAGGTCGCCGACGCGACCGACGCCAAGGTCACCGCCAGCGGCGGTGTGTCCTCCCTCGACGACCTGCGCGTGCTCGCGGCCTGCCACCCGAACGTGGACGCCGCGATCGTGGGCAAGGCGTTGTACGCCAACGCGTTCACGATCGACGAGGCGCTCGCCGTCGCGGCCGGGGCCGACGCGTGAGCCTCGCCGCCCGCGTGATCCCGTGCCTCGACGTCACCGACGGTCGGGTCGTCAAGGGGATCAACTTCGTCGACCTGCGCGACGCCGGTGACCCGGTCGAGCTCGCGAAGGTCTACGACGCCGAGGGCGCCGACGAACTCGTCTTCCTCGACATCACCGCCTCCTCGGACGACCGCGAGACCATGGTCGACGTGGTGCGGCGCGTCGCCGAACAGGTCGCGATCCCGTTCGCGGTCGGTGGGGGACTGCGCACGGTGGACGACGCCCGCCGGATGCTGCGTGCGGGCGCAGACAAGATCGCGTTCAACACCGCGGCGGTGAACCGCCCCGAACTGCTGACCGAGGCGGCCCTCGCGTTCGGCAGCCAGTCCGTCGTCGCCGCGGTCGACGCCCGTCGTCGCGACGCGGGCGACCCATCTGCCGGGTGGGAGATCACCATCCACGGCGGTCGCACGCCGACGGGCATCGACGCCGTCGAGTGGTGCCGCCGGGTCCAGGACCTCGGCGCCGGTGAGATCCTGCTGACGTCCATGGACCGGGACGGGACGAAGGCGGGGTTCGACATCGACCTGCTCCGCGCCGTCACCGACGTCGTGACGATCCCGGTCATCGCATCGGGTGGTGCCGGGACCGGTGAGCACATGGCAGCGGGCATCCGCGACGGCCATGCCAGTGCCGTTCTCGCCGCGTCGATCTTCCACTTCGGTGAACTCCGGATCGACGCCGTGAAGGCCACGATGGCCGACGAGGGCGTGACCGTCCGCCGGGTGGCGACGGCATGACCCCCGAGTCCGGTGGCCGGGTGGACGAGTACGCGACGATCGCCGACGTGTACGACCTGTGGTCCTCGGACATGACCGCGGACGTGCCGTTCTACGTCGGCGAGGCCGTCGCCGCCGGGGGACCAGTCCTCGAGGTCGGCGTCGGCACGGGGCGGATCGCCCTGGCCATCGCCGCGATGGGCGTGGACGTCGTCGGCATCGACGTGTCCCAGACCATGCTGGATCGCGCCCGCCGACGGGTGGCGGACGATCCCAACGGGGCGCGGGTCGAACTCGTCGAGGCCGACATGCGCACCCTCGACCTCGGGCGCACGTTCCCGCTGGTGATCCTGCCCTACCGGGTGTTCGCGCACGCCCTGACGACGGACCAGCAGGTCGACACCCTCCGGCGCCTTCGCGACCACCTCGCGCCCGGCGGGCGGCTCGTGCTGAACGTCACGGTCCCGCACGGCGACGACCTGCGGTCGTGGGACGGGCTCAACTTCGAGGGCCGCTACACGCTCGACGACGGCCACGAGGCGGTGCTGTGGCGGCAGGTCGAGTACGAACCCGCCACGCAGCTGCTGACGTTCCACTTCGTCGTGGACCACCTCGACGTGGACGGCGTGGTGGTTCGGCGCCAGCACGGCAGCTCACTGGTGCGCCAGAACGTCCCCGGTGAGGTCGACCACGCGCTGGCGCGAGCCGGGTTCGAGGTCGACGACCGCTGGGGCTGGTTCGACCACCGCCCCTTCGGCGGCCACGCCACCGAGTACGTCGTGGCGGCGACGCGAGTGGACGAGTGGCGCCGGGGCGCACCCACCACCTGACCCGGACCGGGTGGTCACGGCGCCGCGAGGTGCTCCCGGGCCGTCGTGAGCGCGTCGGCGCATGCGTGCTCGACCAGGCGCCCCAGCTCACGCCCGGCGTCGACGGGGACCTGTTCGCGACCGCAGGCCGGGCAGCGCACCATGTCGGTGTCCACGAGGACGAGCACCGTGCCGTCGGCGACGGTCACCGGGACGGGCACCTCCGTGCGACGTCCGGCCAGCGTCAGTTCCGCGCCGCAGTCCCCACAGTGGTCGGTGCGACGCAGTCGACGTCGTGACGCGTGGACCAGCGTCTCGGCGACCACGACGGCTGCGCGATCAGCGATGTCGCGGGGCGCGAGCTCGAGGTGGCCGTTGTCCGGGCAGTGCACCACCCGCAGGTCGGCGACGCGCACGCGTGCCGCGGTCCCGGCCGCACTGCCCTCCACGACGGGCAGGCGCTGGGC
>JBFJMP010000399.1:0-2914 GCA_041633895.1 Nitriliruptoraceae bacterium | reverse complement strand
CCGGAGATCTGTTCCGAGAAGCGGGTGCAGCGGGCGCAGAGGACGCAGCGCTCGCGGTCGAGCAGGACCTGCGGCGACACGGCGACCGGCTTGTCATAGCGACGCTTCTCGTCGATGAAGCGCGAGCTGTTGGACCCGTGGGCCAGCGCCTGGTCCTGCAGCGGGCACTCACCACCCTTGTCGCACATGGGACAGTCGAGCGGGTGGTTGATCAGCAGGAACTCGAGGGTTCCCGTCTGGGCCTTGCGCGCCACCTCGGACGTGAGGTGCGTGCGCACCTCCCAGCCGTCGCCGCACTGGGTCGTGCAGGCCATGGCGGGCTTGGGCATGCCGTCGACCTCGACGACGCACTGGCGGCACGCCCCGACGGGGTCGAGCAGCGGGTGGTCGCAGAAGCGCGGGACGATCACGCCGAGTTGCTCGGCGGCGCGGATGACGAGCGTCCCCTTCGGGACGGTCACCTCCTTGCCGTCGATGGTCAGCGTGACGGTGTCGATCTCGCTCATGCTCACACTCCCGCAGTCGCGAGGTCGTTGCGTGGCAGGTAGTCGTCCGCGGTCGCCTCGTCGAGCGACGTGATCCCGGCGGGCAGGCGCCCACCGGTGCGGATCAGGTGCTCGTACTCCTCACGGAAGTACTTCAGGCTGGACAACACCGGCGAGGTCAGGGCGTCACCGAGGGCACAGAACGAGCGCCCGAAGATGTTGTCCTGGATGTCCTGGAGGAGGTCGAGGTCCTCCAGGCGGCCCTCGCCGTCGAGGATGCGCTTGTAGATCTGCGCGGTCCAGTAGCCGCCCTCGCGGCAGGGCGTGCACTTGCCGCAGGACTCGTGCTCGTAGAACTTCACGTAGCGGTAGACGGTCTCGACGACCGACGTCTTGTTCGAGTGCACCATGAGCGCCCCGGTCCCCAGCAGGGACCCGGCGCCCGAGATCGACTCGAAGTCGTAGCCGAGGTCGACGTGGTCGGCGGTCAGGATCGGCGTCGACGAGCCGCCCGGGAAGAAGAACTTCAGCTCCCGGTCGTCGAGCATCCCTCCGGCGATGTCGATCAGCTCGCGGATCGGGGTGCCCAGCGCGACCTCGTAGTTGCCGGGCTTCTTGACCTCACCCGAGATGCACATCAGCTTCGTGCCGGGCGACTTCTCGGTGCCCCACTGGGTCCACCACTCGGGCCCGTTGCCGATGATGTAGGCAGCGGCGGTCACGGTCTCGACGTTGTTGACGGTGGTCGGGCAGCCGTACAGGCCGTGCGTCGCCGGGAACGGCGGACGCAGGCGCGGCTGGCCACGACGACCCTCGAGCGAGTCGAGCAGCGCCGTCTCCTCGCCACAGATGTAGGCCGCCGCACCGCGGTGCAGGACGATGTCGACGCGCTTGCCGGAACCGAAGACGTCGGCGCCGAGGTAGCCCTTGTCGTACGCCTGCTCGATGGCCTTGCGCAGGCGACGGCTGACCCAGCCGAACTCGCCGCGGCAGTAGATGTAGGCCATCTCCGAGTTGATGGCCAGGCACGACACGATGATCCCCTCGATCAACGAGTGGGGGTCGCGCTCCATCAGCGGGCGGTCCTTGAAGGTGCCCGGCTCGGACTCGTCGGCGTTGACGACGAGGTAGATCGGCTTGCCGGTGTCCTGGGCGATGAAGGACCACTTCAGGCCGGTCGGGAAGCCCGCCCCGCCACGGCCACGCAGGCCGGAGTCCTTCATCATCTGGATCATGTCGGCGGACGACAGTTCCAACGCCTTGCGAGCCGCGGCGTAGCCGCCGTTCTGCTCGTAGACGTCGATGTCGTGCACGTTCTCGATCGCGTAGCGGCCGGACAGGCCGACTGCGGGTCCGGTGGCTCCCATCGTCAGCCCTCCTTGCTGTACTCGGCGGCGAAGACGTCCCCGCCGTGACCCGCGACGTCGCCGCCGGGGTGGGTCACGGGGATGTCCGTCTCGCCGGACTTGTAGGCGGGTGGCACGTCGTAGGCGGTCACCGAGTGGCGCGCCGCCTCGACCAGGGCCGGCCCGAAGGCGTCGTTGGCGCCGGACAGCTCGCGCTCGACCTCGGCGAACGTCGGGGCGGGCTCGCCCGACCACGACGACACCGGCGGCTCACCCTTGCGGCAGCCGGCCAGCAGTGCGTCGGCCTCGCCGTCGGTCAGCGGGCCGTACATCTCGTAGTTGACCTGCACGACCGGGGCGGCGTCGCAGATGCCGAGGCACTCGGCCTCCTCGATCGACACGCCGGTGGACAGGTCCGTGGTGGTCCCGCCCAGCGCGGCCTTGTAGCGCTCGTAGATCACCTGCGAACCGGCGACCTTGCAGGTCGGGTTCGTGCAGACGCTGAGCAGGTAGTCGCCGACCGGGGCGCGCTTGTACATCGTGTAGAAGGTTGCGACGGCGCCCACCTCGGCCTTGGTCAGGTCGAGGCGCGTGGCGCAGAACGCGATGCCGGCGGTCGAGACGTAGCCGTGCTCGGACTGGACGAGGTGCAGCAGCGGCAGCAGCGCGGAGCGCGCCACCGGGTAGCGCTTGACCAGCAGTTCTGCGGACGCGTGGAACTCGTCCGAGAACTCGGTGGGCTCGTCGGCGATCGGGGCGCCGTTGGCGGAGGGTTCGCTCATCGGTCGCCTCCTTCCGCGCCCGAGTCGCTCGCGACGGTGGGGGCGAGGCGGATCATGTCAGTGCTCATGTGCTCGCTCAACGGTCGACTCCACCCATGACGGGGTCGATGGAGGCCACGACGGCGATGACGTCGGCCACGAGGTGACCGCGTGCCATCAGCTCAGCGGACTGGAGGTGGACGAAGGAGGGTTCGCGCACGTGCACGCGGTACGGCTTGTTCGTGCCCGTCGACGTGATCGCGTAGCCGAGCTCGCCACGGGGTGACTCGACCGCCGAGTAGACCTGACCGGCGGGGACCGT
>JBFJMP010000398.1:0-2922 GCA_041633895.1 Nitriliruptoraceae bacterium | reverse complement strand
GGCATCGCGGTCGCCCCACGATCCCTCCCACCCGTCCGGTCTGGCGTCGTGGGTGCGGACGTGGGGCGTGCTGACCCACCTGTCGGCGTTCGCTGCCGCCCTCGTCGCGATGGCCTTCCTGGGGCCCCTGGTGATGTGGTTGGTGCGCCGCGAGGAGCATCCATTCCTCGACCACCACGGCAAGGAGGCCCTGAACTTCCAGGTCTCGATGCTGGTGTACGGCGTGGTCGGCTTCATGCTCGCGATCGTCACGTTCGGCTTGGGCCTGCTGGTGGTCATCCCCGCGGCGATCGTGCTCGGGCTGGTGTGGTTGGTCGCTCCGATCATCGCGGCTGTCAAGGCCAGCAGCGGCGAGGGCTTCCGCTACCCGGTCACGATCCGCTTCCTCCGCGACTGACCCCGCCCGCATCCGCAGAACCCGCGCATCCGCGGGTTTCGCGTCAAACCGGGATGGCGGGGCGCAGTGGCTGGCGCAGAACCCGCACATGCGCGTGTTTCGCGTCGATGGCCGAGGTGTCCACAGGAGGCAGATCCGTCGATCGGCTGCGTGGTGGGCCGGTCACGCTGTGGTCATGCCGCCCCTCCCGCCCCGAATCCAGCGCCTCGCCGAGCACCAGTTCGGAGCGGTGTCCCGTCAGCAGTTGTTGACGGCGGGCCTCGGGGCGGGGCAGGTCGACGGCCTGGTCCGACGAGGCGACCTGGTGTCGCTGCGGTGGGGCGTGTACCGCGTGGCGGGTGGTGCGGTGCCGGCGGAACAGGAGCCGATGGCGGCCGTCCTGCGTACGCGCGGGTCCCGGGTCACCGGGCCGTTCGTCGCGGCCCTGTTCGGCGCCGAGGGGTTCTCGCGCGACGATCCGTTCGTGCTGTGCACGCCGACGGGGCGCCGCCCTCGGTCGACCGCGTTCCCGGTGCGGGTGGATCCGGTGCCCGGTGGTCACGCCGCGATGTGGGGCGGCCTGCCGATCACGACACCAACGGTCGCGGCGATCGACCTCGCCCATCCGAGTCGGGGTGTGTCGGACCGTGCGCTGCGGACGGCGGTCGACACGCTGCGGTGGGGTGGGCACACGTCGACGGAACGCCTCTCGGCCTGCGCCCGTGAGTTGGTGCGTGATCCCGGTGCGCGCCGGATCTGTCGCCTCCTCGGCGACGGGTCACTGGTTGCCGAGAGCGGCGGTGAGCGACGACTCGGCGCGGTCGTCGACCAGATCTCGCCCGCACCACGCCGACAGGTCGAGGTGCTGTCGTACCGGCTCGACTACCTGTGGCCGTCGGTGCGGCTCGACCTCGAGTACGACGGCGAGGTCCACGCCCGCCCCGACCGCCGTGCCCGCGATCGTCGTCGCGACGCGGCCCTGACCGAGGCGGGCTACGAGGTGCTGCGCGTCCGGGCGGCCGACCTCCGCGCCCCGGAGTCGCTGCGAGCCCGCATCCTCGATGTGCTTCGCACGCGTGCGCGGCAGCACGACCTCGACCCGGCGACGTTCCGCTGAGCTCGCCGCCCTCGCAGAACCCGCGCATCCGCGGGTTTCGCGTCGAACCGGAATGGCGCGGCGAGGTGGCTGACGCAGAACCCGCGCGTCCGCGTGTTTCGCGTTGGCGGTCACGGCGGCCGGGGAGGGGTGTCGGTGGGCAGGGCTACGCTCGGAGCCATGTCCGAACCCGAGATCGCCGACGCCATCGCGCGTGCCCGCGCCCGCAGCGAGCGGGCCGCGTCGCGTGCTTCCACGCGGGTGCCCACGGGCGCCTCCACCCCCGACGACGACGGTGACGTCGCCCGGACCGACCTGGGGTTCGAACTGGAGGACGACGGTTCCGACCCGGTCGGCGTCGCGTACTCCGAGGACCTGCTCGCCGGCCTCAACGACGAACAGCGCCGCGCCGTCACGACGGTCGACGGTCCCGTGCTGGTCATCGCCGGGGCCGGGTCGGGCAAGACCCGCGTGCTCACCCACCGGATCGCCCACCTGATCCGTGACCACAAGGTGAACCCGTTCGCGATCCTCGCGATCACGTTCACCAACAAGGCCGCGGGCGAGATGGCCGAGCGGGTCGGTGGCCTCGTCGGCTCCAACCTCGGCCAGCGCATGTGGGTCACGACGTTCCACAAGGCGTGCGTGCGGATCCTGCGGCGCGAGCTGTCGCGGCTGGGATACCGCTCGGGGTTCACGATCTACGACGGGCAGGACAGCCGCCGCCTCGTCGGGCGGATCATGAAGGACCTCGGCATCGACGACAAGCGGCTCACGCCCCGCGGCGTGCAGCACGCGATCAGCTCCGCCAAGGACACGCTGGTCGACTTCGAGACCTTCAAGCAGCAGGCCGAGGAGTACACCGACCGCCTCATCGGCGAGGTGTACGAGCGCTACCAGCACCAGCTGATGGCCAACAACGCCCTCGACTTCGATGACCTCATCGTCAAGACCGTCGAGGTCTTCCAGCTGTTCCCGGACGTGCTCGCCCACTGGCAGGAACGCTTCCAGTACCTGATGGTCGACGAGTACCAGGACACCAACCGCGCCCAGTACCACCTCGTGAACATGCTGGCCGCGGGGCACGGCAACCTCATGGTGGTCGGCGACGAGTCCCAGTCGATCTACCGCTTCCGGGGCGCGACGATCCAGAACATCCTCGACTTCGAGCGCGACCACCCGGATGCGACGGTCATCCCGCTGACCCGCAACTACCGCTCGACCTCCAACATCCTCGACGCGGCCAACACCGTCATCCGCAACAACGACGACCGGCTGCCCAAGGACCTGTGGACCGACCGCGAGGGCGGCGCGCCGATCGTGCGCTACCGCGCCGACGACGAGCACGACGAGGCCGCGTGGATCGCCGAGGAGATCGGCCGCCACCGCAACGAGCGTCGCAGCTACGAGGACGTCGCGGTGCTGTACCGCACCAACGCGCAGTCCCGCG
>JBFJMP010000397.1:0-2936 GCA_041633895.1 Nitriliruptoraceae bacterium | reverse complement strand
CCCGCAGACCACGCTCACCACTGTACCACTCAGCGGAACGCCGTTACGCTCAGTGTGACAGTTCGACACCATCGTCTCTCCGCGATCTGCGAGGCCGAACGTCATGTCGTACGCCGCGGCCAGCGTGGACTGTGTTCCGCTGTTGTAAATGTCGTTCCCCCCAACGGAAAATACCGACACGGGTTGGCTGTCCCATGTCGCGTGCTCGGACGCGGGGAGAGACTGAACCACACGATCGGGGGATCGCGCATGGCGACACCTGCCCATCTCAACGCACGAGGGGCGTACACGACACGCCCGATCACGGATGTCTCGGTCATCGCGCCCCGCCCCGGACCGTCGATCCAGCGCACGCATCACGATGGGGCGGCGCCCCGGCGCCTTGCGGCGGGCGCCCTCTTGCTGGTCGCCGTCCCGGTGACCGCCCTCGCCGGTGCACCCGGGCGCACCACGACCGTCGCCGGCGCGATGACGGCGTGGGTGGACCTGCTCAGCGATGCCGTGACCGTCGGCCCCACGTTCGCCCTGGTCCGCGACGCCCTCGACATGTCGAACCTCACGGCCGTGGGTGCCGCGGGCGATGTTGCGTCGGTCTGGGCCGCACTGCTGCTGCTGATCGGGGGCGTACTGGCCGCCGGGACGTCGAAGCGCGTGCTCGCAGGGGCCCTCGCCATGGCCGGCACCACACTGGCGACCATCGCGGTCCCCCTGCGCGCGGTCGCCCGCCTGGGGGATCGACCCGACGTCTTCGTGGACGTCGTCGGCGCGGCCCTGGCCACGACCGGCGTGATCTTCCTGCCCGTCGTCGCGGTCGGGCTGGCTGTCGGGACGTCGCGCGGTACGCCGTCGGTCCGCTGACCTGCTATCTTGCTCAACGCTCATTGAGTCAATGACTGTTGAGGAAGATGATGGACGGGCCCGCCCCCGACCGCGTTCGACGCGCCGCCGTCCACCATGCGCTCGGTGACGCGCATCGCCTGCTGATCGTCGACGTCCTCGCCTGGTCGGACCGCACCCCCGGCGAACTCCGCGACCTGACGGGGTTGTCCTCGAACCTCCTCGCGTTCCACCTCGACGTGCTCGAGGACGCGGGCGTCGTGGCGCGCCATGCGTCACAGGGCGACGGGCGGCGCCGCTATGTGCGCCTGCTCGACGGGCCTGCCGCCGACCTCGCGGTCCCCGCCGACCTCCCCCCTGCTGCCACGGCCGTGCTCTTCGTGTGCACGCACAACTCCGCACGCTCACAGCTGGCGGCCGCGGCGTGGCACGCCCGCACCGGCCACCCCGCGACGTCGGCGGGCACCGCCCCCGCCGCAGCGGTCCATCCCCTCGCGGTACGGGCGGGCCGTGCCCACGGCCTCGACCTGCGCGACGCGACGCCGACGCCGTGGTCCGAGGTCGCGGTGGCGCCGGACCTCGTGGTGTCCGTGTGCGACCGCGCCCGCGAATCGGCGTTGCCGCCGAACGTTGCACACGTCCACTGGTCGATACCCGATCCGGCGGACGGCCAGGCGGACGACTTCGACGCCGTGACCGTCGACATCATCCGCCGTGTCGATCGCCTCGCCCGACAGGTTGCCGCATGACCGCGCGTCGCCTCACCGCCGAGTTCGTCGGCACCGCCCTGCTGCTCGTCGCCATCGTCGGCTCGGGCCTGGCCACGTCGGTCGACGGCACCGCGGCCACCCAGCTGTTCCAGCACGCCGTCGTGGTCGGTGGCGCCCTCGTCGCGCTGATCCTGACCTTCGGGCACGTCTCGGGCGCCCACTTCAACCCGGCGGTCACGCTGGTCGACGCCTGGTTCGGTGGCCTCGAACGCGCCCTTGCGGTGCGCTACGTGGTCGCCCAGTGCGCCGGTGCGGTCACCGGCGTCGTCGTCGCGAACCTCGTGTTCGCGGAGGCCGCCGTCTCCGTGGCCACGACCCGACGCGCCGGCATCGCACTCGTGTCCAGCGAAGCGCTGGCGACGTTCGGCCTGCTGCTGGTCATCTTCGGCGTGGTGCGCTCCGGCAACCTGCGTGCGGTCCCGGGGGCCGTTGGCGCCTACATCGGGGCGGCGATCTTCTTCACCCCGTCCGCGGCGCTGGCGAACCCGGCCGTCACGATCGCCCGCTCGCTCAGTGACACGTACACCGGCATCGCCCCCGTCGACGTCCCGGCGTACGTGCTGGCCCAGCTCGCCGGCGCCGCCGTCGCCGCCGTGCTCATCCGGTGGCTGTTCGCACCCACCCCCGACGACGCCGCCCACGTCGTCGTCGACCACCCCACCGGCGACCGTGCCGACCTCGGAGCCCCCGCATGACCACGACCGCCCCCACCGTCCTCTTCCTGTGCGTCCACAACGCCGGCCGCTCGCAGATGGCCGCTGGATTCCTGCGCCACCTCGCCGGCAACCGCGTCAACGTGCTGTCCGCCGGCTCGGAGCCGGGCACCGAGGTCAACCCGACCGCCGTCGCCGCGATGGCCGAGGTCGGCATCGACATCGCCGGAGCCACGCCCCGCACGTGGACCGACGAGGAACTCGGCACGACCGACGTCGTGGTCACCATGGGGTGCGGCGACGCCTGCCCGTACGTGCCCGGCACCCGCTACGTCGACTGGCCGCTCGACGACCCCGCGGGCCAGGGCATCGAGGCCGTTCGACCCATCCGCGACGAGATCCGCGGACGGGTCGAGGGCCTCATGGACGAACTTGGTGTGGCCGTCAGTGCAGCCGACCGTCGATGAGGTCACCCACGAGGGCCGCGATGGGCGAGCGCTCGGACTTGACCAGGGTCACGTGACCGAAGATCGGGTGGCCACGCAACGCCCCGACGACGTTGGCGATCCCGTCGTTGCGACCGACCCGCAGGTTGTCGCGCTGGGCGACGTCGTGCGTGAGCACCACGCGTGACCCCAGACCGAGGCGACTCAACGCGGTCAGCAGCACGGAGCGT
>JBFJMP010000396.1:0-2937 GCA_041633895.1 Nitriliruptoraceae bacterium | reverse complement strand
CTGGTTCGCGACGATGCCGACGGTCTGGCCGTCCATGCGGGCGAAGCCCACGACGAGGTTGCGGGCCCATCCCGCCTGCACCTCGAGGAAGTCACCGGCATCCACGATGCCCGCGATCACGTCGCGGACGTCGTAGGGCTGGCGACCGTCGACCGGGACGAGGTCCGACAGGTCGACCGGAGGGGGCTCGACGGCCGGGAGGACCGGGGCGCGGACGGCCGACGACGACGGCAGGAACGACAGGAGTCGGCGCGTCACGTCGAATGCGGCGTCGTCGTCGGCGACGACGAAGTGCGCCGAGCCGGAGCGTTCGCCGTGGACCTCGGGTCCGCCGAGCCCACGGGCGTCGACCTCCTCGCCGGTCACGGCCTTCACGACGCGGGGGCCCGTGAGGAACATGGTCGCCTCGTCGGACATGACGACGAAGTCCATCAGCGCGGGTGAGTACGTCGCACCACCGGCACACGGGCCGAGGATCAGCGCCACCTGCGGGACCCGACCGGAGGCACCGACGTTGGCGCAGAAGACCTGGCCGTAGCCGTCGAGGGAGGCCACGCCCTCCTGGATGCGCGCCCCACCCGAGTCGTTGATCCCGACGACGGGCACGCCACCGCGGGTCGCCTGCTCGATCGTGCGCGCGATCTTGTCGGCGTGGGCCTCACCCAACGACCCGCCGAGGACCCGGCGGTCCTGGGCGTAGACGTTGACGGGGCGCCCGTCGAGGGAACCGGTCCCGGCCACCACGCCGTCGCTGTCGGGGCGGCGCCGGTCGAGCCCGAACGCGTCGGAGCGATGGCGCCGCTGCGATCCGAGTTCGAGGAACGAGCCGTCGTCGAGCAGGCGCCCGACACGGGCACGCGCCCCGTCCCCCGGCTGGAGGCTCGACGGGTCCAGCTGCGGCGACTCGGCCTGCATGGCGTGGGTCATCGCGTGAACACCAGGGAGGCGTTCTGGCCCCCGAAGCCGAAGGAGTTGGACATGACTGCCTCCAGGTCGCTGCGACGTGCCGTGTCGGTCACGACGTCGAGGTCGATCGCCGGGTCGACCGTGCTCGTGCCTGCGGTGGGCGGCACGAGGCCGTTGCGCAGGGCGAGGATCGAGAACACCGCCTCCACGGCGCCGGCGGCGCCCAGCAGGTGACCGGTGGCGCCCTTGGTCGAGGCCACCGCGAGCGTGTCCGCGTCGCTGCCGAACACGGCGCGCACGGCGCGGGACTCGGCCGCGTCGTTGAGCGGCGTCGACGTGCCGTGGGCGTTCAGGTGGCCGATGGCCGCCGGCGTGCGGCCGGCGTCCGCGAGGGCGCGCTGCATCGCCCGGACGGCGCCGGCGCCGTCCTCGGGGGGCGCGGTCGCGTGGTGGGCATCCGCCGATGCCCCGGCACCCGCGAGGCTGGCCAGCACGGTCGCACCACGGCGCGCCGCGTGCTCGGCCGACTCGAGGATGACGATGCCGGCGCCCTCCCCCATGACGAAGCCGTCACGACCGACGTCGAATGGTCGGGACGCCGTCTGTGGGTCGTCGTTGCCCGACAGCGCCCCCATCTGGGCGAACGCGCTGACGGACAGGCCGGTGATCCCGGCCTCGACGCCACCGGCGACCATCACGTCGGCCTGCCCCGATCGGATGAGGTCGCGAGCCACGTGCAGCGCCGACGCCCCGGCCGCGCATGCGGTGTTGACCGTCATGTTCGGGCCGCGCGCCCCGGTGCGCATCGAGATCGCCCCGGCCGCCGTGTTCGACAGCATCCGCGGGATGAAGAGCGGGGACACCTTGGTCGGGCCACGCTCGAAGTAGGTCCGGTACTCGCGGTCCCATGTCTCGGCGCCGCCGATGCCGGACCCCAGCAGGATGCCGATGCGATCGCGGTCGACGCCGCCGTCCGCGCCGGGACCAGCCTCGACCGCATCCACGAGACCCGCGTTCGCAAACGCCTCGAGCGCCGCCAGCAGCGCCAACTGGGTGTAGCGGTCCATCCGTCGTGACGTCCCACGCCCGAGCTCGGCGTCGGCGTCGAACGCCGGCGTCGCGCACGCGAGCGTGACGGGCGCCCCGGCCTCCACGAGGGAGGGATGGATGGCAGCACACGACTTGCCGCCGACGACGCCCTCCCAGGCATCGTCGACGCCGCGACCGGTCGGCGCGATCACGCCGAGGCCGGTCACGACGACGCGGGTCGCGCCGCCCGGCGAGCGGGCGTCCGTTGGCGAAGCCGAGGTCGTCATGCGGAGACGGCCTGCTTGGCGGTCGCCTTGGCGACGGCGTCACCGATGGTGCGGACGTCCTCGAGCTCTTCGTCCTCGAGCTTCACGCCGGTGCGCTCCTCGAGGGCCAGGGTGAGGTCGACGACGTCGAGCGAGTCGAGGCCGAGCGCCTCGAACGTCACGTCGAGGCCGAGTTCCTCGGCGGGGATGTCGAAGTCCTCGACGAGGATGGCGGTGATGGCGTCCTGCATGGTGGTGCTCCTTCGTGTCAGTGAGGGGTGGTGCAGATCGGATGGACGGTTGGTTCAGATGGCGGCACCGCCGTCGACGGGCAGGACCGTGCCGGTGATGGCGCCGGCGGTGTCCCCTGCGAGGAAGGCGACGGCGGCCGCGACCTCGTCAGTGGTGACGGCGCGCGCGATCGGGGCGAGGGCGATCAGGTGCTGGCGTGCGGCGTCGCCGATGTCGGCGGTCATCGAGGTCTCGACCAGGCCGGGGGCGACGACGTTGACGGTGACGCCCTTGCGCCCGACCTCGCGCGCCAGCGAACGGGTGAACCCGATCAGCCCGGCCTTGGAGGCGCTGTAGAGCGTCTGGCCGACGTTGCCGCGCAGCGCCACGGCGGACGAGATGCTGATGATCCTGCCGTGACGTGCCCGCAGCATCGGCCGCAGGGCCTCACGCGACAGCAGCATCGCGCCGCGCAGGTTGACGGCCAACGTCTGGTCGATGCGCT
>JBFJMP010000395.1:0-2938 GCA_041633895.1 Nitriliruptoraceae bacterium | reverse complement strand
TCCGACAGGATCCCGTTGGTGATGAAGGTCTTGGAGCCGTTGAGGATGAAGTGGTCACCCTCCTCGACCGCGGTGGTCTTGATGCCCTGCAGGTCGGACCCCGCGCCCGGCTCGGTCATCGCGATCGCGGTGATCAGGTCGCCGGACATGAAGCCGGGGATCCAGCGTTCGGCCTGCTCGTCGGTGCACAGCTCGAGGTAGGGCCAGAGCAGGTCGTTGTGGACGGTGAAGCCGGGGCCGTCGACGTGGGCCTTGGACAGCTCCTCCATCATCACGGCGTTGTAGCGGAAGTCCTTGATGCCGGGGCCGCCCCACTCCTCCTTGACGTTGAAGCCGAGGAGGCCGGCCGCGCCCGCCTTGTTCCACACGTCGCGGGACACGATCCCGTCGTGCTCCCACTGTTCGGTGTGGGGGACGCACTCCTTCTCGAAGAAGGTGCGGCAGAGGTCACGGAAGGCCTCGTGCTCCTCGGTGTACAGGGCGTGCTCCACGGGCGGGCTCCTCAGTTGATCCAGTTGCGAATGGTCGTGACGAGTTCGGGGGCGTCCCCGACGGGCATGACGTTGAGCGTGGTGACGCCGGCGTCCTGCCAGGCGCTGAGGCGTTCCTTCACCCAGCCCTCGGGGCCGACGAGGTTCATCTCGCGGAGGAAGTCGAGGGGGATCAGCGCCGCCGCCTCGTCCTTCTTGCCGTCGAGGTAGAGGTTCTGGATCTGCTCGGCCTCGGCCTCGTAGCCGTAGCGGCGGAAGAGGTCGTTGTAGAAGTTGCGCCCCTTGGCGCCCATGCCGCCGATGTAGAGCGCGTACTGCGGGCGGGCGAAGGCCAGCACGGCCTCGACCGACTCCTCGGGGACGAAGGCCAGCGCCCCGCCCGCGATGACGTCCAGCGGCCCGAGTGCCTCGTCGCGCCTGGCGAGGCCGGCCGCCAGCGACGGCCCGAACACGTCGGCGGACTTGCCGGGGTGGAAGAAGGCGGGCATCCAGCCGTTGGCGATCTCGGCGGTCAGCTCGACGTTCTTGGGGCCCATCGAGGCGATGTGGATGGGGAGCTCGGGGCGCAGCGGCGTGGTCAGCATCTTCAGCGGCTTGCCCAGGCCGGTGCCGCCCGCGGCGCGGGCGGCGTCCGGGGCGAGCGGCAGTTGGTACAGCCCGTCGTGTTCGATCACCTCGCGGCGCAGCATCCGTCGGACCAGGTCGACGACCTCGCGCGTGCGGGCGAGCGGCTTGTCGTAGGGCAGGCCGTGCCAGCCCTCGATGACCTGCGGGCCCGACGCGCCCAGCCCCAGTTCGAAGCGGCCCTGCGACACGGCGTCGAGGCCGGCCGCGGTCTGGGCCAGCGCCCCGGGCGTGCGCGAGTAGATGTTGAGGATGTACGCGCCGATGGCCATCCGCTCGGTGCGGGCGGCGAGGTAGCCCATCAGCGAGACGCCGTCGAAGCCGTACGCCTCGGCGATCCATGCGACGTCGAGGCCGGCAGCCTCCAGGGCGACCGCCTGTTCGGCGGCGGCGATCACGTCGCCGGAGTACTGCAGGGCCATGCCGATGCGCACGAGGACCTCGAAGGTGTCTGGCTCGAAGGTGACGGGGAGGTGGCGAGAGTGGCCGGGGAGACGAGACGATCGTGGCCGAGCCACGATGCATCGGTTATGTTACACCAGCACTGTCGCATGGCAACCGTAAGCGAAGGGAGGTCGCCGTGTCACTGCAGGCTCCCGTGGACGCCACCACCGACGACGGCCTCATGACGGTCGACGCGTTGGCCGCCGCCACCGGTGTGCCCGTGCGGACCATCCGCTTCTACACGGGCAAGAAGCTGCTGCCGCCGCCCCACATGCGTGGGCGCACGGGCCTGTACGACTCGACCCACCTCGCCACGCTCGGTCTGATCCGCGACCTGCAGGGCCACGGGTTCACCCTGGCCGCCGTCGAGGCGATCCTCGACCGCCTGCCCGAGGACCCGACCCCCGCCGACTTCGAGCTGTACGAGTCCCTGGTCGCGCCGTGGCCGATCGAGGAGACCGAGGTCCTCGAGATCGCCGACTTCGCCGCGCGGTTCGGCTCGGAGCCGACCGAGGAACACCTCGAACGCCTCGAGGCCGGGGGGCTGCTCGACCGCATCGGCCCCGAACGGGTGCGCGTGTCCACGCGGATCCTGTCGATGCTCGAGCAGGCCGCCGAGTTCGACCCGCCACCCCAGATGCTCACCGACGCCGTCGAGGCCGTGGCCAGCCACGCGCGCGAGCTCGCCGACGAGCTGACGGACCTGTTCGAGGACGCCATGCTGCGTCCCTCGCTCGGGCCGGACCGCACCAGCGAGGACCGCGAACGCGTGCAACGCGCCGCCGACGTCCTGCGAACCGTCACCGTCCAGCTGCTGACGACCTCGTTCCAGCGAGCGGTCACCCGAGTGATGATCGACCGACGCAACCGTCCTCGTCTGGGCGGCTGAACGACCGACACCGTCCCGCATCCAGCCTGCACCGCCCGACACGCACCGCCCGACTCGCACCGCCCGACACGCACCGAAGGACCATGCCATGGCCGAGGCCCCTGTCCAGATGCTGCTCGAACCGTCCGAGGAGGAGCACATGCTCCGCGATGCCGTCCGCGGCATCGCCGGCGAGTTCGGCATGGACTACATCCGTGAGTGCGTCGCCAAGGAGGAGCCGCCGGAGGCGCTGTGGGACGCGCTCGGCAAGGGCGGGTTCCTCGGGCTGAACATCCCCACCGAGTACGGCGGCGGCGGGATGGGCATGACCGGCCTGTCGATCGTCAACGAGGAGCTGGCGCAGCAGGGCCTGGTCCTCGCGCTGCTGGTCGTGTCGCCGGCCATCGCCGGCTCGATCCTCGTCAAGCACGGCACCGCGGAGCAGCGAAAGGAGTGGCTGCCCGGACTCGCCGCCGCCACCACCAAGATCGCGTTCGCGGTCACGGAGGCC
>JBFJMP010000394.1:0-2939 GCA_041633895.1 Nitriliruptoraceae bacterium | reverse complement strand
GCGGAGGGGTGGCCGTGAGCGCTCGCCATGTGGACCCAGATCCGAAGGTCGAGGCCCTGCGCAGCATCGCGGCGTTCGCCTCCCTGCCCGAGCCCGATCTCGAGTTCGTCGCGTCACTGCTCGACGAGGTCGACATCGACGAGGGGCGGGAGCTGATGCACGAGGGCGATCGCTCCCGGGAGTTCCTGTTCATCGTGGAGGGCAGCGTCCGCGTCGAACGTGACGGCGTCACGGTCGGACTCGTCGGACCGGGCGAGGTGCTCGGGGAGACCGGCGTGCTGACCGGTCATCGCCGCAACGCGACGGCGCGTGCCGTGACGCCCCTGCACGCGTTCGTCGGGCCCGCGCGGGTCATGGATGCGATCCGGGGTGACATCACGGTCGCGCAGATCATCGATCGGACGATCGCCGAGCGCGGACCGCACGACCCGGTGGCCTAGACTGCCTGCCGGAGCCGGGTGCCGACCGACAAGGCATCCGAATGACGTTGCACGTCGACCTGACCATCATCGGCGCCGGCCCCGCCGGCCTGTACGCCGCGTACTACGCGGGCTTTCGTGGCCTGACCGTCGCGCTCGTGGACTCGCTTCCCGAGCCCGGGGGCCAGGTCGCCGCGCTGTACCCCGAGAAGGTCATCTACGACGTCGCCGGCTTCCCGGCGATCCTCGGCAAGGACCTGATCGCGCAGTGCGTCGAGCAGGCTGACCAGTACGACCCGAACTACCTGCTCGGGCACCGTGCGGAGACCCTGGAGAAGCAGGACGACGGCTCGTTCCGCATCGGCACGCACAAGGGCGCCGAGGTGGCGACGAAGGCCGTGCTGATCACGGGGGGGATCGGCACCTTCACGCCCCGGCCGCTGCCGGGCAGCGAGGACTTCGAGGGCAACGGCCTCGTCTACTTCGTGCCGAAGCTCGACGTCATGCGCGACAAGGACGTCCTGATCGTCGGCGGCGGGGACTCGGCCTTCGACTGGGCCACCAACCTCGAACCGATCGCCCGCTCGGTGACGCTGATCCACCGGCGCGACCGCTTCCGGGCCCACGAGGACACGGTCAGCAAGGTCATGGACAGCACCGTCCGGGTGCTGACGCACACCGAGGTCGCGATGGTCAACGGCGGGGACGTCATCGAGTCCGTCGAGATCTTCAACAACCAGACCGACGAGCGCGAGACCATCAAGGTCCAGGCGGTCGTCGCGGCCCTCGGCTTCAAGTCCGACCTCGGTCCGCTGAAGTCGTGGGACGTCGAGATCGACGGTCGCCACGTGAACGTCGACACGCGGATGCAGACCAACATCGAGGGCGTCTTCGCCGCCGGTGACATCACCGACTACGAGGGCAAGGTCCGGCTGATCTCCGTGGGCTTCGGCGAGGCGGCGACCGCGGTCAACAACGCGGCCGTCCACATCGACCCCGAGGCGCGCGTGTTCCCGGGGCACAGCTCCGGCTGACGCTCACAGTCGGTGGATCGTGCCCACGGACATGCGGGCGCCGTAGGCGGGGGCCGACTGGCCCCCGACCTTCAGCAGGTGGACGACACGCCCACGATGGCCCCGGAACGGCTCGAGCAGTTCCAGCATCCGGTCGTCGTCGGCGCGGTCCTCGCCTGCGAGGTTCCACGCCACCATGTTCGGGATGTGGAAGTCGCCGACCTCGACGGCGTCCGGGTCGCCGAAGCACAGCCGCTGGACGATGCCGGCCGTCCATGGGCCGATGCCTCGGACCGCCGTCAGGCGCGCGAACGCTGCGTCGTGGTCCATCGTCGCCGCCTCCTCCATCCGAGGCAGGCGACGGAAGGCCTCGATGACCGTCTCGGCACGGGTGCGTTCGATGCCCGCCTTGTGGAAGGCCCACCAGGGTCGTGAGGCCAGCACCTCGGCCGGGGGCAGCAGTCGCAGGTCTCCGGGACCGGGTGCGGATTCGCCCCACCAGCGCACGATGCGCTGGAAGGCCTGAGTGGCCTCGACGCCGGTGACCTTCTGGCCCAGGATCGTGGCCAGCAGGACGTCCTCGACGCGCCCCGAGCGGATGATCCGCAGGCCGGGGTTGCGGTGGTGGGCGCGGGCGAGCACCGGGACCGACGACGGCGAGAACCCCGTCAGGTCGTCACGCGCCCCGAGCAGGCCGGGGGCGTGCTCGAGCGCCCAGTCGGCGCCGGGGCCCCAGGCCTCGCAGACGGCCTCACCAGACGAGACGCGCGCGTGGAGGGTCGCCGGGCCCGTCGGGGTCCGCGACGCCCGGAGCACCTGGTCGTGCGTGATCCGCAGGGACGGGTCGTACCGTCCCCCCGTGCGCAGCGGGGACAGTGAGACCCGCAGGTCCACCGGCAGGGGCAGTCGGAACGTCGTCGTCGGCACGCGCCGACGGTAGCGCTCCGAGCGCACCGGCCACCGTGAGGGCCACGCCGACGAGCAGCGTCAGCAGCCCGCACACCCACACGAACCGCGCCGTGGGCGCCGCCCACTCGAGGTGGTCGAGGCCACGCGGCCCGAAGACCCACGCCCAGTCGTGCAGGCCGCCGATCAACTGCAGGGACTGCGTGGGTGCGTCGGCGATGTAGACGGACGCGTCCTGCATGGACGTCCCGGCCCAGCCGAGGCACACGGCGGTCCCCAGCGGGTCGTGCTCACGCCACCAGAACACGCCGGCGAGCGTCAGGGGGACCAGGATCTGGAAGCCTGATCCCATGGCGGCGGTGGCGAGGTCGGGCAGCGGCATGAAGAACAGGTGACCGGCCTCGTGGATGGCGAGGTCGATCCAGCCGAGCAAGGGCACGCGCACGCCCCGGACGAACGCCTGGATGCCCAGCAGGCACAGCAGCCCCAGGCCCGCGACGAAGCGGCCCCGGGTGCCTGGCGTGCGAGGGTCCATGCCCTCCACGTCGGCGTCCGGGGCCGTGGCCTTGACCGCCGGTCCGGCGGTCAGTCCGTCGGGGCG
>JBFJMP010000393.1:0-2943 GCA_041633895.1 Nitriliruptoraceae bacterium | reverse complement strand
GCGTGAACCTGACACCGACGTCACACCTGACATTCGGAGCGGTATCGTGGATTGCGTCTCCCGCCGCAACATCGAGTCTCCATGAACACGGTCGACGGCTACGTGCACCCCGCGTTCGCCGAGGTCGCGGAACGCTTCCAGCGCCTGTTCCGCAAGCCCGGTACGGGGGGCGGTGCGCTCGCGATCCGGCTGCGCGACCAGCAGGTCGTGGACCTGTGGGCCGGCTCGATCGATCCCGAGGGCACGCAGCCGTGGCGTGAGGACACGATGGCGATGTCCTTCTCCACCACCAAGGGCGTTGCCGCCACGGTGATCCATCGCCTCGCCGACCGCGGACTGATCTCGTACGACGAGCGCGTGGCGACCTACTGGCCCGAGTTCGGCGTCAACGGCAAGCAGGACATCACGGTTCGGCAGCTGCTCAGCCACCAGGCCGGCCTGCACAACGTCCGGGACCTGTTGACCGCGACCGACGACATGCTCGACCACCGGCTCATCGAGGACCGCCTCGCGGCCGCTGCGCCCAACCCCGCCCCGGGAACCGGGCCCGGCTACCACGGCTTCACGTTCGGGTGGCTGGCCAGTGGCCTCGCGCGTGCGGTCACCGGCGAGGACATGAAGGACCTGGTCACCAAGGAACTGGCGGAACCCCTGGGGACCGACGGCATCAACATCGGCCTCGAGCCCGAGGACAAGTCCCGCGTCGCGCCCCTGATCTTCGGCAGTTGGGGGCCCGTCCGGTCGCTCGGGACGCAGGGCCATCGCACCGCGTTCACCAAGCGCGTGGGTGATGCCTTCTTCGTCGAGGACTTCGACGACCTCCTCGGCGACCCGGACCAGCGCATCCTCGAGGCCCAGATGCCCGCGGTGAACGGGACGTTCACGGCCCGCGGGCTGTCGCGGATGTACGGGGCGCTCGCCAACGGCGGCATGGTCGACGGCGTCGAGCTGCTGTCGCGTGGCACGGTGCACGAACTGGGGCGCGTGGTCACCCGTGACCGTGACTACATCCTCGCCATCCGCATGCGGTGGCGCATGGGCTACCACCAGGCGTTCACCGGGGTGCGCTCGCCCCGCCAGGCCTTCGGCCACTACGGCTTCGGGGGCTCCGGCGGGTGGGCCGACCCGGCGACCGGGCTGTCGGTGGGGTTCGTCACCAACCGGCTCGGCTCGGCCACGACCCCGATCGCCGATGCACGCCTGGTCCGGCTCAGCGGCCTGGCGCAGACCGCGGCGCAGCGCCTGGCCTGACCGCGGCCCGCCTCCACCCTGCCCTCAGGTGCTGGGCGGCGGGACCAGGGCCTCGAGCGCCCGCAGGACGTCGTCCACGTCGGCCCCGCCCGGGTCGATCACGGCCTGGAAGCCGGTGCCGTGCACGAACCCCGCGACGACGTGCGTGATGTCCTCGGCCGACACGCCCCGGAAGCGCTCGGCCTCCTCGGCGACGATGCGTTCGGCCAGCGGCAGGAACGACGCGCGGTAGGCAGACAGCGCGTCGACCATCACCTCGCGCACGGCCGGATGGCGCGTGCCCATCACCCAGAAGTCGAAGAACAGCTCGACGAACTCGCGCTCGTCGGGGAGGCGTTCGAGTTCCTGACGCGCGTAGCCGAGCAGGGCGTCGCGAGCCGTCGCGGTGCCGGCGCCGGCGGCGTCCTCGGGCGGGCGACGGCCGACGATCTCGACCAGCACCCGGTCGAGGAGCCCGAGCAGCAGCGCCTCCTTGGACCCGAAGTGGAAGAACACCGACCCCGGGGACAGACGCGCCTCGCCGGCCACCTTGCGCACGGTCAGGCCGTCCAAGCGCTCACGACCGGCAACCACCACGGCAGCGTCGAGGATCTGCCTGCGGCGCTGTTCCTCGGGTGCCCTGGCCCCTGGCATCGGCTCCTCCTCGGGTGGGACAGCCGTCGTGCTGTTGACCCCCTGTGTGGCGGACCGTACCGTGAAACGAGCGTTGTTGACCCGTCGGTCAACAACTCGCCGATCGGTCCTCGTCGACTGGTCGGCCACCGACGCCCCGCGGAGTCCGTCATGTCCAGCGCCACCCTCATCCCGACCGACGCCACGGCCAAGGGCGAGCCGCGCCTCGACCCCGCCCTGCGCGAACGACTCCTCCGCCATGTCGTCACCACGGGCGAACGCGACGAGATCGTGGTCACGACCCCCTTCACCGAGGAGGTCCTCGGCGCCATCCCGTCGGGCACCGAGGAGGACGTGGAGGAAGCCGTCGCCCGCGCCCGCGCCGCCCAACCCGCGTGGGCAGCCCGGTCGTTCGCGGACCGGGCACGGGTGCTGATGCGGCTGCACGACCTCCTCTTCGAACGCCAGGACGAGGTGCTCGACCTGATCCAACTCGAGTCCGGCAAGGTCCGGGCCCACGCCTACGAGGAGGTCGCCGACGTCGCGATGGTGGCGGCCTACTACGCCCGTACCGCGCGTCGCCACCTCAAGGACCAGCGCCGCGAGGGCGCGCTGCCCGGCCTGACCGCCACGACCGAGGTGCGTCACCCCAAGGGCGTCGTCGGGTTCATCGCCCCGTGGAACTACCCGCTGTCGATGGCGATCACCGACGCGATCCCGGCGCTCATGGCGGGCAACGGCTGCGTGATCAAGCCGGCCCAGACGACGCCGTTCACCGCGCTGTGGATCGTGGACCTGTTCAAGGAGGCCGGCCTGCCCGGCGACCTCCTCACCGTGGTCACCGGACGCGGCTCGGTCATCGGGTCGCCGTTGATCGCCCGGTCCGACTTCGTCACGTTCACCGGGTCGACCGAGGTGGGTCGTTCCGTCGCCGAACAGGCCGGCGAGCGCCTGATCGGGTGCGCCCTCGAACTGGGCGGCAAGAACGCGATGCTCGTCCTCGAGGACGCCGACGTCGACAAGGCCGTCGACGGCGCCATCCGCGGATGCTTCGCCTCGGCCGGTCAGCTGTGCATCTCG
>JBFJMP010000392.1:0-2944 GCA_041633895.1 Nitriliruptoraceae bacterium | reverse complement strand
TCCGCAGGTCAAGGAACCGTGGGTGCGGTGCAACCACGTCCCGTGTCCGTGCGTGTTGCGTCATGACCCAAGGGTGGGACGTGGTGGCTGAGCGTGGGCTGAAGGACGCCTGAAGAAACCCTGAAGGGGAGCCGACGTGCCGACGGTCCGCGCCGTACCCTCGGTGCATGGGTACCGCCCCGCCCCGACTCCTCGTCGTCGAGGACGACGTGACGGTCCGTGATGCGCTCGTCGTGGCCCTGGAGGCCGCCGGCTACGAGGTCCAGACGCACGCCGACGGCACGGACCTCGACCAGAACCTGCAGTCGTTCCGGCCCGACCTGGTGATCCTCGACGTCCGCCTGCCCGTCGGACCCGACGGGTTCGCGCTCGGACGCCGGGTACGCGTCGAGGGCGACATCCCCCTCCTGTACGTCACCGCCGCCGACACCCTCGAGGACCGACTCGCCGGGTTCGAGTGTGGTGGCGACGACTACCTGACCAAGCCGTTCGCGGTGTCCGAACTGCTGGCGCGCGTCCGTGCGCTCCTGCGCCGGTCGGGGCGTCTGACGTCCGACACGTGGCAGGTGGGAGACCTCCTGGTGGACGAGGGCGGCCGGGAGGTCCGACGCGGGGGCGAGACCGTCGCGTTGACCCGGACCGAGTTCGACCTGCTCGCGGCCCTCGGCGCCCGGCGGGGGCGCGCCGTGTCCAAGGACCACCTCATGGCCACGGTCTGGCAGTTCGACTCGTACGACCCCAACCTGGTCGAGGTCCACGTCAGCGCCCTGCGCCGCAAGCTCGAGGCCCACGGACCCCGAGTCATCCACACCGTGCGTGGTGTGGGCTACGTGCTGCGGTCGTGATCGAGACCCCGTCCCTGCGGACGCGGGTGCTCGTGGTCACGGCCGGGGTCGTGCTCCTGCTCGTCGTGGCCCTCGACCTGTTCGTCTACCTGTCGCTGCGGGACCGGCTCGAGGACACGCTCGACGACGTGCTCGCGGCGCGCGTCGACCTCGTCGAGGGCGTCGCCGAGCGGACGACCAACGTGGTCGACCTGAACCGGGAACTCGAACGCCGCGGGATTCCGGCGGTCGTCCGCACCCCGACCGGGGAGGTCGTCACCAGCGAACCCGAGATCCGCCCGTTCGACCAACTCCCGCCGGGTACGGCACCCCGCGGTGAGGGCGATCGCTTCACCACGGTGTCGTTCGAGGACGGCACGTCGATCGACGTCTACGTGTCGCGCGCCAGCACCGAGGCGACGCTCAACCGCGTCCTGCTGCTCGAGCTCGTGGGCTCCGGCATCGCCGTGATGCTGGCCGTGGCCCTGCTCGGCCGCGCGGCGAAGGTGATCGCCCGGCCGCTCGACCGGATGACCCAGACCGCCAACGACATCGCCATGGGTGACCGATCCCGTCGCCTGCACCCCAGCGATCCGACCACCGAGATCGGTCGGATGGCCGTCACGTTCGACCACATGGTCGACGCGTTGGACGCCGCCGTGACCGAGGCCGAGGCGGCCGAGGTGCGCAGCCGCCGGTTCCTCGCCGACGCGGCACACCAGTTGCGGACGCCCCTGGCCGGACTGCGGGCATCGGCCGAAACCCTCCTGACCCGTCCCGACGGGCCGGACCGCGATCGGCTGGCGTCGAACATCGCACGCGAGTCGGCGCGGCTGTCCCGTCTGGTCGCGAGCCTGCTGCGGGTCGCCCGCCTCGACCGCGGGGAACCGCTCGACCACCACCCGGTCGACCTCGCGGCCCTGATCGCCGACGAGGTCTAGCGTCAGCGGGCACTCGCCCCGGGGTTGCACTTCGACGAGGTCCAGGACGGGTCGGTGGCCGGCGGGCCCAGGGTGTCGTGCGACCCGAACGCGGTCCGCGATGCCGTCGCGAACCTCCTCGACAACGCCCGTCGGTTCGCACACACCACGATCACGGTGACGTTGGCCGCGGATGCGGACGACATCGAGGTCCGGGTCGGCGACGACGGCCCGGGGTTCGGCGACGACCCCGAGGTGATCTTCGATCGGTTCGTGACCACGGACGGCGCCGGCTCGGGCCTGGGCCTGCCGATCGCGCGAGGCATCGCCCGCCAGCACGGCGGCGACGTGGTCGCCGTCCCGCCGGCCACGATGGTGCTGCGACTGCCGGTCAGCGCAGGCGCGCGGTGACGTCCACCAGTGTGTAGAGGCTGTCTTCGCCCGGGAACACCTCGATCCGGTCGGGCAGGATCTCGAGGTCCGTCCCGATGGTGGTGTTCAGCACCCAGCGCCACGTGTTGACCGAGGTGCGGTCGTCGGGCAGGTCGGGACCGCCGGGCAGGCGGATCGCCGAGATGATCTGGAGCTTCTCGCGCAGGGCCGCGTCGCTGCCCTCCACCCAGTCGTAGGACGGACCCGAGCGGGCCTCGGGATGGGGACCCTCGTCGGACTGGATGACGATGACCGCGTCGGGGTCGTTGGCGAGGATGGTGTCCACGAGCGCGGTCATGCGGCGGTTCAGGTTCTCGACCTGGCGCACGAGGTTGTCCTCGCGGGTGCGCTCGGCGGCCTCCTCACGGGTCACGCGCGAGCCGTCACGATCGAACACGTACGGCTCGTGGGGCTGGGTGATGTGGGCGAGGATGAACCGGGGTCGGCTCGGCGACTGCGTCGCGAGGTCGTCCAGGGTGTCCAACTGGTAGTTCGTGTACGCGAAGCTGAGGTCGCTCCAGCCCTCGCGGATCTCGGCGGTCGTCGCCCCCGGTGTCGTGTCGACGTCGATGAACGACGACCAGACCGTCGCGGTGACGAACACGCCCTCGAACTCCGATCGGGCGTCGAGGCGCAGGTTGCGGTCGGCGCTGCCCGACTGGGCGGTCGGCGACCACCATGTGCCCATGTGGGTGTACTGGTAGCCGGCAGCCTGCAGGGTGCGACCGAGGGTGTGGTCGCGCAGCAGCGCGTACAGGGCACCCCAGT
>JBFJMP010000391.1:0-2950 GCA_041633895.1 Nitriliruptoraceae bacterium | reverse complement strand
TGACCTCAACCGCCCCGGTCACATCTTCCCCCTGCGGGCGCGCCCCGGTGGCGTCCTGGAGCGGCGCGGCCACACGGAGGCATCCGTCGACCTCGTGACGATGGCCGGCCTCGAGTCCGCCGCCGTCATCTGTGAACTGGTCAACGACGACGGGTCGGTCAGCACACTGGAGCAGGCGCGGGCCTTCGCCGAAGCCCACGGACTCGCCGCCGTGACGGTGGATGAACTCGTCGACGTGCGCCATCTGGCTGCGGTGGGCGAGGTGGCCCCGGTTGCCGCCCTGCCCACACGACATGGCACGTTCGACCTGCGCGTGGTTCCGGTCGACGGTGTGGACCAGGTCGTCGCGACGCTGGGGGAGGTGCGCGGCGCGGAGGACCTGCTGACGCGCGTCCACTCCGAGTGCTTCACCGGAGACGTCCTCGGCTCGCATCGGTGCGACTGCGGGGACCAGCTCGATGCCTCCATGCGCATGGTCGCCGACGTCGGCCGCGGCGCGATCGTGTACGTGCGCGGCCACGAAGGTCGGGGCATCGGCCTGGCCGAGAAGCTGCGCGCCTACGCCCTGCAGGACCGCGGCCTCGACACGATCGACGCCAACCTCGCGCTGGGCCAGCCCATCGACGGGCGCGACTACGCCGCTCCGGCGGCGGTGCTTGCCGCCCTGGGGGTGCGCTCGGTCGAGCTGCTGACGAACAACCCGCACAAGGTCGAGGGCCTTCGACGCCATGGGGTGGAGGTGGTCGGGCGTCGCCCGGTCGTCGCCGTGCCCCGCGTCGAGAACCTGACGTACCTCGAGACCAAGCGGCGGGTCATGGGGCACCTCCTGCCCACGCCGCTCGACGAGTCGGACGCCCAGTCGTCGGGCATCGACGAGGCGTTGGTCGTGGCGGTCGACCATGGCTGAGGGCTGGCCGACATCCGTCACCATCGTCGAGGTCGGTCCACGCGACGGCCTGCAGAACGAGTCCGTCGTCGTCCCGACCGAGACGAAGGTCGAGTTCGTCCGCCGCCTGGTCGCGGCGGGCCTGCCGGTCGTCGAGCTGACGTCGTTCGTCCGCCCCGAGTGGGTGCCGCAGCTGGCGGACGCTGCCGACATGATGGCGGCGATCACCCCCACGCCCGGTGTGCGCCACCCGGTGCTCGTGCCCAACGTCCGCGGACTCGACCGCGCCCTCGAGTGCGGCGTCGAGGAGATCGCGATCTTCGCCTCGTCCTCCGAGGCCTTCTCCCGACGCAACCTGAACCGCAGCATCACCGACTCGATCGAGATGTTCCGTCCGGTCGTGACGCGAGCCCTCGACGCCGGGTTGCGCGTCCGCGGGTACGTCAGCACGGTCATGGGGTGCCCGTACCAGGGCGATGTCCCACTCGACGACGTGCGTCGGGTCACCCATGACGTGATGGACCTGGGCGTCCACGAGGTCTCGCTCGGCGACACGATCGGCGTCGGAACCGTCGGCGAGGTCCAGGACCTGATCGCCGCCCTGGTCGACGTCGTCCCCGTCGACCGCCTTGCCGTGCACATGCACGACACGTACGGGCAGGGCCTCGCGAACACCCTGGCGGCCATCGAGGCGGGGATCACGGTCGCGGACACCTCCGCGGGCGGGCTCGGAGGGTGTCCCTATGCGCCCGGGGCCCGGGGCAACCTCGCGACCGAGGACCTCGTGTACGCGCTGCACCGATCGGGGGTGGACACCGGCGTCGACCTCGACGCGCTCGTGGCGACCACCGTGTGGTTCCACGAGTTCCTCGATCGCCCCGCGCCGAGCCGTGTCGTGCAGGCCCTGGTGGCCAGACGTGAACGAGAGTCCTGACGGCGGCTCAGTCGCCGTCCCACGAGGCCGCCTGGATCTTCCACGTGTCGCGCAGGCCCTCGGCTGCCGGGTGGTCGTCCACCTCGGCGACGACCGCCCGGACCTTCGCGGCGCACACCGCAACCTCGGCGGGCGGTCCCTGGACCCGAACCAGCATGACATCGCCGGGGTAGGACCCCATGGACACCGTCGGATGTTCCTGCTGGATGCGGTGGAGGGCGCCGGCCAGCACGTGCTCGGGGTAGCCGTGCTCGACCTCCTCGACCGCGACGTCCCGTCGATGGGTGTCGAGGAGTTCGGGCACGACGACGGCGTCGACCACTGACTGGAAGTGCCCGGGCGGACCGGGCAGCGTCACGATCGTCACCCCACCCTCGTGGCAGCCACCGTCCACGTCGCTGATGGTGCAGGCGAGGAACCGCCGGTGTTGGACGACGCGTGCGGTGGCCGGCACGGTGGCGATGCGGTGCATCGACGAGACGGCGTCGTCGTCCATCGCGTAGCCGAGGTCCTCCATGTAGCCGAGGATGTAGTCGAGGGGTTCGGCGAGCCTGTCGTCGCGTCGCAGGGTCGTTCCGAGCGCGCGCGCCACGGCCTCGTACGTGAGGTCGTCCCACGTGCCGCCGACGCCGCCGCTGGTCAGCACGACGCGAGGGCGGTGTGGATCGGCCAGGCACGTCGCGAGGGCGCCGACGATGTCGTCGAGGCCGTCACGAACCGTCAGCATGCGGCGCACGGGAATCCCCAGCGTGCGTGTGCGTTCGGTCAACCAGTGGCCGTTGGCGTCACGGACGTGTCCGTCGAGGAGTTCGTCACCGATGACGACGAGGTCGATCTCGAGTGGCAGCACGCCGTCTCCTGTCCGCGCCGCCAGCGTAACAACCGAGCGCTTGCTTGGCTACTGCCTGCGGCGTAGTGTCCCGGGGTGCGCCCACCGGCGACCGTCGGGGCGCGGGAGAGGCGGTTTCATGGGTGACGTGCACTGGCGGGAGTTGAAGCGTGAGGTCGTGGACACGGGTCTGTGCACGGGGTGTGCGGCGTGTGTGATGGCGTGTCCGCGGGATGTGTTGGGGTACACGGATGACTTCTTCCCGGTCCAGGTCGGGGAGGGCATGGCCCATGACCAGTGT
>JBFJMP010000390.1:0-2953 GCA_041633895.1 Nitriliruptoraceae bacterium | reverse complement strand
CCGAGCACCGGAACCGGTGCGCACCTAGCGTGTGCGCCCGGGAGTGCCGAGGGGGCACTCATGCTGCACGGCAAGAGGCGGACCACATGACGACGTATCTCGTGACGGGTGCCACCGGCTTCATCGGTGGACGACTGGTGGAACGACTGCTGGCTCGCAAGGGCAGCACCGTGATCTGCCTCGTACGTGAGTCGTCCCAGGACCGCCTCGACGAGCGCATCCGGGCGTGGGGCACGACCAAGCGACGGGTGACCCCGCTGGTCGGTGACCTGTCCAAGCCGCGCCTCGGCCTGTCGAAGGCGCAGCTCGACGAGTTGAAGGGCACCGTCGACCACGTGTTCCACCTCGCGGCGGTCTACGACGTGACGGCCGACCTCGAAGCCCAGCAGGCCGCCAACGTCGACGGCACCCGCCACGTCGTGGAGGTGGTCAACCGGATCCGTCCGACGCGCTTCCACCACGTCAGTTCGATCGCGGCGGCCGGCACCTACAAGGGCCTGTTCACCGAGGCGATGCTCGACGAGGCGACCGGCCTCGACCACCCGTACTTCGCGACCAAGCACGACTCCGAGGTGTTGGCGCGCCAGATGTCGAAGGTGCCCACGCGGGTCTACCGGCCGGCGATGGTCGTCGGTGACTCGCAGACCGGCGAGATCGACAAGATCGACGGCCCCTACTACTTCTTCAAGCTGATCCAGAAGCTGCGCGGGATGCTGCCGCAGTGGTTCCCGATGATCGGACTCGAGGGCGGCCGGCTGCCGATCGCCCCGGTCGACTACGTCGTCGCGGCCATGGACCACATCGCCCACCTCGACGACACGACGTGGGACGGCAAGGCCTTCCACCTCGTGCAGGAGGACTGCGCCACCGTCGGCGAGACGATGAACCTGTTCGCGAGGGCGGCCCACGCCCCGCAGTTCGGGATGCGGATCGACCGTCAGGCGTTGGCGATCGTCCCGCGCGGGGTCGGCAAGGTCGTCGGCTCGATCGCCCCGATCGCCGCGGCGCGCAACGCGATCCTCGACGACCTCGGCATCCCCGAGGAGACCCTGGCCTACATCAACTGGCCCACGACGTACGACACCGCGAACGCACGCGAGGCGCTGGAGGGATCGGGCATCGAGTGCCCGCCGCTCGAGGACTACGCGTGGCGCCTGTGGGACTACTGGGAGCGCAACCTCGACCCGGACCTGTTCCGTGACCGCTCGCTGCGGGGCGCGATCGCCGACAAGGTCGTGCTCATCACCGGCGCGTCGGACGGCATCGGCAAGCAGGTCGCGCTCGACGCCGCCGCGGCCGGGGCGCAGGTGCTGCTCGTGTCGCGCAGCCGCGACAAGCTCGAGGCCGTCCAGTCCGAGATCGAGGCCGCAGGCGGGACGGCGTTCGTCCACCCGTGTGACCTCACCGACATGGACGACATCGTGCGCATGGCCGACGAGGTGCTCGACGAGCACGGCACCGTCGACGTGCTGGTCAACAACGCGGGCCGCTCGATTCGCCGCTCCGTGCGGCTGAGCTACGACCGCTTCCACGACTACGAGCGCACGATGCAGCTCAACTACTTCGGGGCCGTGCGCCTGATCCTGAAACTGCTGCCCGCGATGACCGCGAACAAGCGCGGCCACATCATCAACGTGTCCTCGATCGGCGTGCAGACCAACACCCCGCGCTTCGGCGCCTACGTCGCGTCGAAGTCCGCACTCGATGCGTTCTCGCGCTGCATCGCGTCCGAGGTCGTCGACGACGGCGTGCACCTCACGACCGTCTACATGCCGCTCGTGCGCACGAAGATGATCGCTCCGACCAAGATGTACGACTACTTCCCGGCGATCTCGCCGAACGAAGCCTCGGACATGGTCACCGGCGCGATGATCACACGGGCCAAGAAGGTCGCGACGGGTCTCGGCAACTTCGGCCAGATCAGCTACGCGATCGCGCCGAAGGTCGTCGACCAACTGCTGCACCAGGCGTACCGGATCTTCCCGGACTCCTCGGCGGCCAAGGGCACCGAGGACAAGAAGGCGGACAAGGCCTCGGCCGAGGGCGTCGCATTCGCCCACCTCCTCAAGGGCGTCCACTGGTGAGCACGGCTGCACGACCCGGACCGCTGGCCGCCACACGCTCCGCCCGCCGCCACGCCTGCTTCAGCAGTCGGTGACGAGCCCGGTGGCTGTGCCATCATGGCCCCCCGACGGGCCCCGGACTGCTGTGGAGTACCTGTGAGCGACGGAAGGTGGCAGCCGCCCGACGGGTGGCCCGAGGGCGCGGAGCCGACCGCGAGTGGCGACGAGCCACCGCCCCCGCCGCCGCCCCACGTGCCCGACGCCCTGCTGTCACCGCCGTCCGCCGCGGAGCACTCCGGCGACCCCCAGTGGCCGGCCTGGCTGCCACCGCCGACGACGCCACCGCCCCCTCCGAGGCGCAACAACCGCGCCGCGTTCATCGTCGGCGTCGCGGTCCTCACCATGGGGATCGCGGCCGGGGCGATCGTCGCCAACGACGGCAGCGGCCCGGACCCGTTCGTGCCCTCCGGCGAACCCGTGCTGCTCGTCGAGGACGACGTGGCCCGTGCCATGGACGCCGCCGGGTGCAGCCTCTTCGTCGACGAGGACCCACTCGAGGACCGCTCGCACGTCGACATCGCCGACGCCCCGCCAGCCGACGTCCTGTACGGGACCGAACGGCGACCGAACCACTCCGGTCAGCACTTCGCCCAGTGGCAGCCGGACCAGGCCCGCCCCTCGCGCGTCCCCCTCGACGAACGCTCGGTGACCCACAACCTCGAGCACGGGGCCGTCGTGGTCTGGTTCGAGGGCGACGCCGCACCACCCGCCGCGGACGAGATCGCCGCCTGGATGCAGGCACGCCAGGACCTCGGCTTCCGGTCCGCGTCCGGTGGTGGCCTCTTCGCCAGCCCCTACCTCGACATCAGCTCGGGAGGCACCGTCGCCCT